>CAZQAO010000011.1:0-11640 GCA_964591225.1 uncultured Muribaculaceae bacterium
ATTTTTGTTAAAATAAGTATGGCGATTTTTATGAATGATTTAGAAGATTTTATAAATAAAACTATTAAAGAACAATCTCTAGAAAAGATAAATGATCATTTATATTTAAAAACATATCAAAAAGAAGTATTAGATTATTATCATATTCCTTATCAAAATTGTTCTTCAATACCTGAAATTTTATTTTTAATCGATGAAGTATTAGCAAGTGAATTAGATGAATCAAGTATGCTTGAGGAAGTAGCTTCCTCTTTACAAGAGATGCAATATTATTATAATTCCCCTAAATAGGACATTTTTGTTGCATAGATAAATTCTTTTATGTATAATATTTAGAAAAATGGGTGAATGATGAACATGAAAGAATTTGGTAAATACAAAAAATTAGAATTATTATGTATCGTCGGTTTACTTATATGTAGCTTGTTTATTGCTCTTGATTATTGTCATTTTCAAAGTAGTGAAAATAAAGTAACTAATCAACTTGTGGCTCAAAATAGTTTAGAAGAAAATACGGAAAATAAGCCTATAATTGAATTAGAATTAGATAAAACGGATTTAGTTAGGAAAGATGAAGTTACTGTTACAGCTAAAATTCCTGATGGTGACTATAAACTATATGCTTTAATGGCTACTTTGCTTTATGATAATAATGTTTTTGAATCAATAGATATATCTAGTTTTTCTTTATCAGATGAGAATTTAGATATTTCTTATAATGATACAACTCATAAATTTGGTATTATTAATAAAACGGGAGCTATTCCGCATGAACTTTTTAGTGTTCGTTTGAAAGTAAAAGAAAATGCTCATGTTGGAGATACTACAATTTCTTTAATTAATATGTCAGCTTCTGATGGTCAAAATAAAATTACTTTTGATTCAGTTTCGGAAGAGGTTTTAGTTACCCGGGATGCCTTAGCAGAAGAGGTTTTAATTAGTGATGATTTAGATGAAACAAATACCCCAACAGAACCATTAATTTCTACTTTTTCTACTGCTCCTATTATTGTGGTAGTAGCTTTTACTATTATAGTATTGCTTATCTTTATTTTATATCTTTATAAAAATAAAAACCAAAATAAAAAAATGATTGGTTCTCTATTGGGATTTACCAGTGTTCTTATTGTAGTTTTAGTGGGTTTACATATTAAAAATTTAAATAAAGTTGATGTCAATGATGATGGTACTGACAACTATGAAGATGCCCAAGAAATTATTGAATATTTATTAGAAATAGAAGGTATTGTTCCCAATGAAGACTCTACTTCCGGTTTAGTGGCTCACAATGTAAACCATAAAACTAATAAGCCAAGTAATAAAAATAAACCGAGTAATAATTATGATGTCAATAATGATGGTCAAGTTGATATTAATGATGTGGGAGATAGTACTGAACATACGACTGAAGAAGTTCATTATAAAGTAAAGTTAAAAGAAATAAATTCGGAGTATTATATCAAAAAAGGTCAAGTTACGTTAGAATTTTCGGCAACTGTTAGTCCGTTGGAAACTATAAAAGAAATTAAAATTGATGATGTTTATTACCCCGTAGTTAAAAATGATTCTAATTATATGGTTACTTTGGATACGCCATCAAATGCGGGCATTCATACCTTTTCAGTAACAGCCGTAAAATTAAGTAATTCAAGAGAAGTTAAAACTAAACTAGCTATGACTAGAGAAATATTAAAAGATATTCCTTATGTCGATATGTTTAACGTTAATGATAAAGATGATACCCTTAATTTTAGATTAGAAGATAAAGATGACGCTTTTATTAGTGGGATAGTTTTAGTAACTGATTCAAAAGGAACGGAAGTAATTCGTGAAGATGTTCAAAAAGAAAATCATATTACTTATGAATTTAATCCTGAAGAAACTTATAGTATTCAAGTTTTGGCTACTTATGATTTAGATAGCAAACCGATAATTGATCAACAAAATTATTATGAAGATGAAGAAATATTTTCTCATAATTTAATGGTACTTAAAGATTATGAATTTCAAATTAAAGATGTTACGATAACTGATACTATCCAAAAAGATGAAAAACCAGTCTTAACTTTTAAGAGTGTAAATAATAAGAATTTTCCGGTGGAATATATCGTTATTAATGATCATGAATATGATGTAACAACTACTGAAGTAGAAAATGAATATATTACTATTTTAGATGATATTGATACTTCTTCCTTTGGTAAATTTGAAATTAATATTGATCAAGTCGAAATAGCTAATTTAAAAGTTTTTGAACAAGGAAAAGATTATCAAATTAATCCTTTAACTTATTATGTTTTAAAATATGCCCCTAATATCCAAAATATTGAGTTAAAAGATCATCATGATAATAGTGAAATAGCAGTATCTTATCAATTTCAAGATAATGATCAAACCCTAGAAAGTTTGGATGCCGTTTTAGTCGATTCAACTGATCAAATTGTGGATATCAAAGAAAATATTAAGCCAGGAGATTCATTAACTTTATCTTATAAAGATAATATGGATGGCCGATATAAAGTTAAATTCTTAGCTGATTGTAATTTAGGAACAGATAAACATTTCTTTGTTGATAAAAATATCGGCGAAGAAGAAATTTTAACGCAAACCGATGTCTATATCGAAACCGCCACTGTGAAAACTTTATATCCCGAAAAAGGTCAACCACAATATACAATTAAATACAAAGTACATGTATCTGAGGCTTTAAAATCCAAATATAACGAACTTGCTGGTGTAACTTTAAATGGTGTTAATTATGATGGCAATAAAGATAATGATTATACGTCAGTGATTAGTTTTACAGTACCGAATGAGTCAGGAATTGTTAATTTACGAGTTGATCGGGTTAAATTAAGAAAAGAATCTTATCAAGGTGTAAGTCAAGCTTATTTTTCGGTTAAACCATATATTGCTCAAATTGATGTTTTAAAAGATAAACCAACGATTGATAATTTAGCCATAATCGATGAAAATTATCAAGACGAACGGGTTACCTTCCAATTTGATGTTATCGAAGATAAGGGAGGCTTTGAATCAGGAGAAATAGAATTAAATGGTGATATTAAAACCATTAAGGCGGGAGCTAATACTATTACCTTTGAACATGTTAAAAAGGATGAATTATTTACCCTTGCATTTCGGGGAACTTATGATTTGGATACTAATTTATTAAATACGGAAAACTTAAATACTTATCAAAATGAACCTATTTATTCTACTCATTATGGATTATTCTCGGAACAAAAATATCAAGATATTGCTATAGTAGATTTAAAAGCCCATAGTAAGAATAATAACCATTATTTTGCCAAAAATGAAAATATTATTTTAAATTTTGGGGTAAATGGTATCGATCCTGATTTAAAATTATCTGCTTCTAAAGTAGTTGTTAATGAAAAAGAGTATTCAATAGAAAATATAGATAATCAATATCAAATTACGTTACCAGATTATAAAAGCTCAGGTATCAAAGATATAAAGATAACAGATGTAATTTTAAATAATGGTAAAAAAGTTTCTTTAAGTAAGCCGGCAGAAATTCGGGTAGAAGTTTTAAAAAGTCCAGTAACAATGGGAGATTTTACTTATGAAATTAAGGATGATAAAATACTGGGTAAATTTAATCTTAAAGATGTAGATAATGCAAGTATTAAAGTAAATATCCAAGTTTTAGATGAAGATAATAACGTTTTACAAGAATTCCCTTATAAAAAAGAAATAGAAATTAATAAAACAGATGCCTTAGAACGTTATTATGTTAAAGCCTATGCAAGTTATGACTTAGATGAAAATAAACAAGTAGGTAGTGATAATTATTATGATAATGTAACTATTTTAGATGAAGTAATTTCCTTGGCTAAAAATAATATAGAATTAAAAGATATTACAGATATTTATTTATATCGTAAAAAAGATGGAAATACTTATAATGTTGAAGAAGTAAATGTAACTGATTTAGAAAATAATAAAGATGATTATTTTGTATCTATTTCTATGAGAAATATGCCTACTGTGTATGCTAAAATTAAAAAAGTATTGCGTGAAAATGATAAATTAGTTCTTATTTTAGATTATGAATACGTAACTAAAGAGGGTGTAACAGAAAAACAAGATTTACGGGTAGTATTTGGTACTATTAAAAATGATGTTGCTAAGAATGAAGCTCATCCTGAAACTTTTGCAGAATTTATAGATAAAATAAGAATGAATCCTAATGGTTCATATACTTTATCTAATGATTTAGATGCTAGTGGTGAAACATCAAGTGAACAAGCTTTCATAACCCAAGAATTTACGGGTACTATAGATGGTCATGGTTATACCATTAAAAATTTAACTAAACCATTATTTAATAGTTTAAATGGCGCTACAATTACTAATTTAAAATTTAGTGGCGTAAAACTAACTGGTGAAAATGTCCATGGAACTCTTGCTAATACTGCTAATAATTCGACCATACGAGGCATTTTTATCGATGATTTTGGTAACGCTAACATTCCTAATGAATCGGGAACTTTAATTGGCAAAGTTACTAATAATTCTATGATTGAAAATTGCAAAGTAACGAGCTTTACTTTGAATTTTGATTGGTCACAATCAGTCGGAGGATTACTAGGAGTTTTAGAAAATTCTACGGTTAAAAATTCCTATGTAATTGGTAAAATTTCTACTAATTGGAATTTTGTCAGCGGTTTCATTGGCAAAATTAAAGGAAATTCTACGTTGGTAAATAATTATTCTAAAGTAAACTATTATAATGGTTCTGCTACCGTAGCTTGTGGATTTGCTTGTGTTGAAGGTCAAGTTACTGCGCAAAATAATATTAGTTTGAATACTTTAAGTGGTAGTATTACTAGTCCATTTATTAGTGGCAATGTAGATAGTACTGATAACTATTATTTAAAAAATGATAAATTTACCTTTAATCAAAGTGGAGTAACCGAAATAACTTCTGGTAATGTTACTACCGAACTATTTAAAAAGGCTCATTATGATGAAACTATTTGGGATTTAAAAAATGTTTCTTATGAACTTACGCCAAGATTTAAGGCTGAAAAATCAAGTAGTGTTAACGCTAATGAAGTAAAAGATGATTACGATGAGAGTAAAGAAACGTTATATCATAATTTATCGTTATTAATGCCTTTTTATGATAGTGCTAAAATAGTTAAAAGTGCTCGTAATATTCCTCAAAATCACCTATTAAATCGTCAAGAAATTAGCCATATTATTCCAATTGATGAATCAGGTAATGTAGTTAGTTATTTATCAAGTGATCATAAAGACACGATTAAAAAAATAAAAATAGTCTTTAAAGATAAAGAAAAGTTAGAATACGCAGTTCGTTATGATAATACTTTTGATATGATTGCTAACTATCGTATTCCCGAATTAAAAATTGATTATAGTTATAATCATTATATAATCGATAGTAATTCCCAATTAATTCATAATTTAACGAATTATTTAAAAGGCTTAACTTATGAAGAACACCTAGATAAATTAACTTCTGTTTCGGATAGTCGCCTATTAAAAGATTACTATTATTCTAATACTAAACCAGATATAAAGGAATTTGTTTTAAAATATGTATCTAATAGTAATTATATTAATACGAGAAAAGATGAAGCTATTGATGATTATTTAGAAAAAGAACTTAAAAAAGATTTAAAGCTAGAAAAAGCTTTATACGTATATAATTATTTTAAACGTTTTTATGATGTAGATATTGAGGGTATGAAGTTATATGATTTTATCTTCTTCCATTTGCAAGGTTTTAATCAAGAATTAACCCCAGATAAAATATCAACTGAATTTTTAAGAAATGATTTAAATATTCAACTAACAGGAACTAATTGTGGTACTAACAATACTTACATGAGAGTTCTTTCGCCATATACGAATTTAAATTCTTTGGCGGACTTCTTAGAGTATTTAGTGGCGGTATTTAGTAATACTACCCCAGAAAAGTGGTATGCTAGTCAATTTAAGGGATATTTAACGGAAGTAAAAATAGATGGTAGAGATGATATTTTATATACTTTATGGGATCATGTTAAACGAGTAGATAAAAATACTAATGTTAATTGGTTAAATTATATCTTACCGATTATAACTCTGCCGCAAAATGCTGCTTATATTATATCTTCTCCTACTCAATTTATTATTGGGGCGGAAAGAAGTTATACATCTAATCCTGATGATCCAGTTGAACAAGCTAAATTTAGACAAAGAGTCGATAGTTATGCCGCTCGAATGAAAGATTATTATACGACTGCTGCTAGTATCCTTAATGAAGCAGTTTGGTTTAATGATATTCATACTATTGAAATTGATAAAAGATTTACTTATGATACCAATGGTATGACCATATTCCAAAATCCTTATTCTACGGAAGAACCTTTCCATAAAAACTTTAATGAAGTAGTTGGTCAATGGGCTTATAATGATCATAATGCTGCTACAGCCAATGGTGCTTATGTAATATGGCGATTAGAGGGAGTAATGGATGGTGTCCTTGAAGATGGCTCAGAATATACATTCCATACTTGGTCTCATGAAACTGCTCATAACATAGATGCACGTCTTTTCCTTAAAAATAATGGACGAAGATTTGATGCTGGTGGGGAAGATTATGCTGATGGTAACTTAACTCAAGCTTTTGGTGATGGCGATATTGTCATGAACTTATCAAGACATTTTGCTAGTAATTCGCCTATTAGTACTAATTTAGATCCATCTCGGATTAATACCCCAGATAAAATTCATGATTTTTATAATAAATTGTTCCAAGCTGTTTATATTATGGATTATTTAGAAGGTCGAGCATTCTTGAATTTAACTAGTGAAGAACAATCCAAAGTTGCTGTGCAAGCATTCTATCCAAATAATACCGAAGGAACGGCAGAAATTCTAAAATATAAATATACCGTCTACCATGAAATACCACAAAGTGATTATGAAAAAATGAATTTAAATACAATTAATGATATATATGATAATAAATTAGTTATTTTCCCTGGTGTAATTTATTCAACCTATATTGATAATCGTTATGGTGGCGAGAATATTTATAAAGTTCATTGGTATCAACCACATAATGATTATGGTCGACCTGATTCTTATTCTTTAAAATGGTTTGCTTATGAAATGCTCGGTTATAAAGGCTATAGATACGGATATATAGAATATTATAGTAATATTAATTCTATTAAATATGGTACTTATAATAACTATAAAACTGATTTAATGGCCATTCGGACGATTACTGAAGATCCTACTATGGATATTGATAGATATAAAAAAGAACGTTTTAAATTTGTAGAAGATCATTTAGAAAATATTCAATATATACAAGTTGATAAAATTGTGAATGAATTTACAGAAGCTTTGAGAAAAGATGCGCAAGAAGTTAAACAAAAGCAAGAGGAATCATGGCAAAAATATCCAGGTGATAGCGAAGAAGCCACTAAAAATCGTAATCAATATGTTATTGATTCGAAAGTAAAACAATTTCGAAATAGTAGTGAAGTTCGGCGCCAAGTTTATTATACTTTGAAAAATCAAACTAATGACTTTGTCAATAGTATTTATAGTAATACTAAAGTACAAGATGTTCATTTAAACCGTTAAAATTGCTTACCTTATTTGGGGGCAATTTTTTCTTGTAAATCAACTATTTTACAAAACTTTATATTTTTTTGTTGCAAAGTAAGTGTTAATCATGTATAATAGCATTAAATCAAGGGGGAGATTGTATGAAAAAGGAAAAAATGGACCAGAAAAGCAAAAAGAAATTAATAATCGCCGGAGTTTTATTAAGCGTTAGTTTATTCGTCGCAGTAGACTATAAAATATATCTTAATAAAAAGAATTCGGTAAATTACTATAATGAAAATGTCGCTGATTATTTAGCTAATAAAGATGTAGATTACTTATATGTATCAGATTTACCATTTAAGAGCGTTCAAGTTGGATATGGTAACATGATAAGAAATAATACAGCTTCTAATACTCCAATTACGCTTAAAATCGATAATTCTAATTTTTCGTTTGAAAAAGGTATTTGGGCGCATGCGACATCAACTATTGAAATTGATTTAACACAATATAAAGATTTTACTTATTTTACTACTTTTTATGGAGTAAATTCATCTTCTAATAATCAAGGAAACGGGGTTAAGTTTTATATTTCTACTTCTCGTGATGGTCTTACTTGGGATTTAAGAACTGAAGAAAATCCTGTAGCTTTAAAAAGTAGTGATGCTGCTAAGTTTGTCAAAATAGATATTCGTGATGCTAAATATTTAAAACTGCATGCTTATGATAATGGTACTAATGGTAACGATCACTCAGTTTGGGCCGATTCTAAATTAATTAAAGATAGTTATCAAGAAGTAAATTATACCAAAACGGTAGCAGAATACGATAATGAAATTAAAAATTATCCTAATCCTATTATTACTAATAATGAAAAAGGACTAACTGACTTTGAAAAACTAGTTATGCAAAGAGATTTTGTTAATAATGTTGGTCAATACACTTTAAATGCTTTTGCTAAAGAAAGTATTGAACATGAACAAACTTTAAATTGGTTAATGAATGAAGATAATGGTGAAAACTTAAGATTATATATTCTAGGAGGAGCTCCTGATGGTAGTTATTATCAATCTTTAGTAGAACTTAATCGTCTATTAAAAGCTTATAAAAGCGATTTTGCTGATAATTCAATAACCAGATATGGAACTAGACGTGGTGATTTATATAAAAGAATGGTTATTGCTTTATCTTTAACTCACTCGGCACCAGTTGGTTTATGGATGAATCCTAATGCGATAGAAAATCAATCTGATTCCGTAGAACGTTATCGTTTATTTAAATATATGCATGCTAATGACTATTTTGTAGTATCTCCAAATCAAGATCATACGGGATGGTATGAACGTCTTGAAATTGAAGAATTACGGTTTGTATTAAATAATATTATCGATGATGAAGAAATTTTATGGTTACATGATTATACCCAAAATTATATCGACCAAAATCCTAATCAAGAAGAAAAATACTTACAACCGCATCCTTATATGAAATATATCTGGCCTAAATATGATAAACCAGAGTATTATGATCCAAATAAATTAAGTTATTGGGACTCTTTATATGGTAACTTTAATTCTAAATATAATGTTACTTATAAACCCGGAGTAGAAAAACTATGGATGAACATCGATAATGGTGCTGTTTGTGGTGGTATTTCGAAAATTGGTTCGAATATTCGGGGCGTTCATGGAACCCCATCTTCAGTTATTAGTCAACCAGGACATGCCGCATTAATCTATTATCGTGAAAATAGTGAAGGTAAAGGTTATTGGACTATTGATAACGATGTTTCCGGATGGGCTTTATCAGGAAAAACTGAAAGATTAAATTATCGTATGCCACTAGGCTTTGGCGATGGCCCTTATGTCACAGGATGGCCGGATACTTATATTGTTTTAGCCCAAGAAGCTTTAAATGATTATGCTAATTATGAAGTTTCTGAAAAATATATTGCTTTATCTAAAGTTTACGATATTCATTCACCAAAGAAATTAGAATACGTAGAAGCAGCTTTAAAAGCTCAAAATATCAATATTGATGCTTGGTGGGAATTAATTCAAATCTATAAAGCTGACCCTACCAAAACTCCGGATGACTACTATCATTTAGCAGAAAGAATTGGGGATGCTTTAATGCCTTTCCCATTACCAATGGTTAATTTAATGGATCAATTAAAAGATAAATTACCTGAAGTAAAAGATAGTTTTAAATTTACGTTATTACAAACTAGATTATTAAACGAAGGAGCTACTTATAATCAAAAAGACCGAGTTTTACAACCAGAAATCACTCAAACTATGGCGAAACATTTACTAGGTCAAATTGATACTACTTTAGCATCATTCTCCTTTGATGGTGAAGATGCTGGTAAAATCGTTCTTTCTAGTCGTTTTGATAATACAGGAGTTCGTTTCGATTATAATATCGATGGCAATTTACAAAATAAAAATAATTGGCATGAAATTACCTTTACCGCTGATGATATTCATAAACATGCTTTAACGAGTGCTGAATTAAGCCGAATTAATGATGTAAATGATATTTATGTTCATATTATCGGTATGGATTATAGTCCCGAAAATCTTTATAAGATAGATATTGAACAATTTATTATTGCTGAAGATACTCTTTATGCTAATGATTTAGAAAATAGAGTAGTGGGTATCAATCCTGATTATGAATGGCGCTTAAAAGGGGAAAATGACTGGCATTCTTATGAATCTGCTTCACCTTCATTACTAGGTAATCGAACTGTTGAAGTAAGAAAAAAAGCCACAGGAACTTATTTACAAAGTCAAGTAGTTGAATTTAGTTTTACTACTGATAGTACTAATGAGCAAGAAAAGTATATTCCGGTATCAAGAATAAGTGTTGAATCTTTCTCTACGGAAGCTACTGGTTTTGGCAGACATGCCAGAAATGCTATCGATGCTAATTTATATACACATTGGCATTCTGATTGGAATGGTAATGACCATCAAAAATATATTGTCTTAAAAACTGATTATCCAGTATATTTATCAGCTTTAGAATATGTACCAAGACCAGGTGATTCAGTAAATGGTCGAGTAAGAGAAGCTAGAATTGAAGTAAGTAAAGATGGTATAAATTGGACAACGGTAGCCAATCCCAATAATTGGGCGAATGATACTACGACTAAAAGAGTAAGTTTTACTCCTGTGGAAGCTCAATATGTACGTTTTACTGGGGTTAAAACGGAAAATAGTTTTATTACCGCAGCTATGTTTAATTTATTTGAAGATGCTACTAAAATTACTGCTCCTCGAGCTAGTATTGAATTTAGTACTACTTCTCCAACTAAAGATAATGTCGAAGCTAGATTAGTTAATCCATCTAGACCAATTACTATTACCAGTGATAATGGTAGCAATACCCATCTTTTCACCGAAAATGGTACTTATACCTTTACTTTTAAAGATGAAAATGGCGTTGAAGGTTTTGCTACGGCCACAGTAGATTGGATTGACAGAGAAGCTCCAATAGCTAGTGTTTCTTACACGACCGAAAATCCTACTAATAAAGAAGTAATGGCTCATATTACCTTTAATGAATCAGTAAAAATACTTGATAATAGTGTACAATTAGAAGAAAATCCTGATGGAACTCATTCCTTAACATTTAATCAAAACTTAGCAGTTCCTATTAGATTTATCGATGAAGCTGGTAATGAAGGTAGTATCATGATATCAGTTAATTGGATTGATACCGAATTACCAACAGCAGAATTTTCATATAACACTTTAGGATTAACTAATGAACCAGTAGAAGTAACATTAGTGCCAAGTGAAGAAGTAACAATATTAAATAATAATGGTAGTAATAAAGTTATCTTTATGGAAAATGGCTCATTTACTTTTAACTTCCAAGATAAAGCTGGAAACCAAGGAAGTGCTACGGCTACAGTAGATTGGATTATTAATAAACCTACTGAAGAACAATCAACTTCAAAACCAACTACACCAAGTGAGCCCCAATCACCTACTCCTCCAGCTAGTAGTAATAATACAAGTGATAATG
>CAZQAO010000011.1:11740-19513 GCA_964591225.1 uncultured Muribaculaceae bacterium
TCAGTAAATACTAACGAATCATCTTCTAATCTAACTTCAGAAAATAATCAAGCAAGTACTACTACTAATGGTAATACTAATAATTCTTCTAGTGATAATAATAATCAAACTAATTTAGAAGAGCAAAAACCTGCTAAAGATAAAGAAGAAACATCACCTAAAGAAGAAGAAAAAGTTAAGGAAGAAGAAAAGGTAACCACTAAAAAAGATAACAAGAAATTTGGAAAAATCATAACTATTAGTGCGGTAACATTATCTATTGTTGGTGTTGCTATCGCCTTTATAAAATTTAGAAAATAAGTGAAAAACTGTTCTTATAACTAAGGAACAGTTTTTTTAGGGAAATAATCCCATATTTTCTTCGTAAATATGTTAAAATAGTAAGAAAGGAGATTTTTATGAATAAAGTAGTATTAATTACTGGAGCTAGTCGGGGTATTGGAGCAAGTATTGCTACTAAGATGGCTTCGCTTCACTATAATATTGTTTTAAATTATGTTCAAAGTAAAAATAAAGCCGAGAAGTTACAAGAAGAATTAGAAACTAAATATCAAGTTCAAGTTCTTTTAGTTCAAGCCGATGTTTCTAAAGAAATAGAAGTTAAAAAAATGTTAGAATTAACTATGCAAACATTTGGTCAAATCGATTGTATTGTGAACAATGCTGGAATTGCTATGGATACTTTGGTAGAAGATAAAAATGTCACTGATTTTCAAAGAATCTTAGATGTAAATACTATTGGACCTTTTTTAGTAGCAAAAGAGGGCGCAAAATACATGAAAAAGGGTAGTATTATTAATATTGCTTCTACTAATGGAATCGATACTTATTATCCTTATAGTTTAGATTATGATGCTTCAAAATCAGCTCTTATTTCTTTAACTCATAATTTAGCAGTTCATTATGCTCCTAATATTAGAGTAAACGCCATTGCTCCGGGATGGATAGATACAGATATGAATAAAAACTTAGATGCAGAATTTAGAAGAAAAGAACAAGATAGGATTTTATTACAACGCTTTGGCACTCCTTTAGAAGTTGCTAATGTGGTAGCATTCTTAGCTAGTGAAGAAGCCAGTTTTATTAATAATACTATTATTCGTGTGGATGGAGGAAAGTTATGAAAGAAACAATAATTATACCTAATGAAAATATTTTAGATGTTCCCGTATTTAGTGAAAAAGTTGGTATAAATGAATATCATAGCCAAAAGATAAAGGAATTTTCTGATCGTTATAATTTAGGTTTAACTTTTGAAAATGTAGGCATAGAAGCTGATAAATATTATGGCTCTTATTGGGATCAAGCTTTAGTAGCTTTAGGGCATATCGTTATCAGTATTGAAATTAATGATTATAATGGTTATATAGTAATATATTTACCTACTAATATTAGTGAAAAGCAATATCAATGGTTTAAAGATCATAAGAATTTTTTTATTCAAAGAAGAAAATTAATTTGTTTTGGGGTTGTTAATGAAGATAGAGATATAATAGCTAGTTATGATTATGCTAATAATACGTTAAAAAAATTATATGCTTATTTAAAAGAACATCGTAGTTATAATGAAAGTTTGAGTTTAAAATTATGAATTATGAGTTATTAAAGATTAGTAAACAAGTTAGTGATTTAGCAAGTACTTGTGAACAAGAGTTAAGTCCTATTTATCAAAAAGTGGATGAAGTAGCTTTATATAATGCAACGAAAGTTTTGGCAGCTTTTCATGAGCATCAGTTAAGTGAGTTTCATTTTCAAGCAACTAGTGGTTATGGCTATAATGATATTGGTAGAGATACAATCGAAAAAATCTATGCTACGATTTTTAAAGCCGAAGCCGCTTTAGTCCGGAATCAGTTTATAAGTGGTTCTCATGCGTTAACCATCGCTTTATTTGCCTTATTAAGACCTCACGATTTACTTCTTTCGATTTCAGGTTTACCCTATGATACCTTACATGAAGTAATTGGAATAAAAGAAAATAAAAGTTCTTTAGCTTCTTTTGGTATTTTATATGATCAAATTGATTTAAAAGATGATGATTTCGACTATCCGGCGATTGCTGCTTATTTAAAAGAACATCAAGTAAAAGTAATTGCCATTCAAAGAAGTAAGGGTTATTCGACTCGGAAAAGTATTGCGATAACTAAATTAGAAAAAGTAATTGCTTTTATTAAAAAAATTGATCCTAATATTATTATTATGGTCGATAATTGTTATTGTGAGTTTGTTAATACCAAAGAACCTATTGAAGTAGGTGCTGATCTAGTTGTAGGTTCTTTAATTAAGAATTTAGGGGGTGGAATAGCTCCTAATGGGGCTTATATTGTGGGACGTCAAGATTTAATAGATTTATGTGCCGAACGCTTAACACTTCCGGGTGAAGGCGGTGAAGTAGGACCAACGTTAGGAATAAATAAAAGTTTATTACAAGGTTTATTTCTAGCTCCTAATGTTGTAGCTAGTAGTTTAAAAACTGCTATTTTTACCAGTATGATGATGGAAAAGTTAGGATTTGAAGTAGAACCTAAGTATCAAGAAGAACGAGTAGACATTGTCCAAAATATATATTTCCATAATAAAGATGATTTAATTCATTATTGTCAAGGTATTCAAGCAGGTTCTCCTGTAGATGCCCATGCCTTACCAGTACCAGGTGATATGCCAGGGTATGATGATCAAATTATTATGGCCAGTGGTTCATTTACGCAAGGAAGTAGTATTGAACTTTCTTGTGATGGGCCTTTAAGAGAACCATATATTGCTTATCAACAAGGAGGGCTTACTTATTCTTATGGTAAATTAGGAGTTATGACAGCTATCGATTATTTATTGAAAGCAAAGCATCATGACGAAACCTAAAAAATTAGCTATTATTTATGAAGATAAAGAATTATTAGTTATAAATAAACCTAGTGGGTTACTCACGATTGCTACGGAAAAAGAAAAAGTTAATACTCTTTATCATCAAGCTAGAGCATATATTAAAAAACAAAATCCCCATTATAAGATTTTTATCGTCCACAGGTTAGACAAAGATACATCAGGGGTTATTCTACTTGCCAAAAATGAAAAATTAAAACTATTAATGCAACAAAATTGGGATAAAGTAGCTATTAATCGCGAATACCTAGCTTTACTTTGGGGGACTCCTAAACAGAATAAAGGAGTCATTAAACAGTATTTAAAAGAAACTAAAACTCACGAAGTTTATGTTGCTAAAACTGGTAAATTAGCTATAACTCAATATGAAGTTTTAAAAAAGAATTCTACCTATAGTTTAGTTAAAATAAATATTTTAACGGGACGTAAAAATCAAATTCGGGTGGCGATGGCTTCGATTGGTTGCCCGATTGTGGGAGATAAAAAGTATCAAGCCAAGAAAGAACATTTTCATCGGCTTTGCTTACATGCGAAAACATTAGAGATAATCCATCCCGTTACGCATCAAAAATATGTATTTACTGCTGATAATCCTAAAGTATTTGATAAAGTTTTTACAAAGGAGGGAAAAGAATGGAAAGACTCCAAAAAATGATTGCTAGTTTGGGATATACATCCAGAAGAAAAGCGGAAGAATTAATTAAAAATGGTCAAGTTCAAGTAAATGGCCAGGTAGTTACCCAATTAGGTACCAAAGTAAGTGCAAGTGATATCATTGAAGTGGAGGGTACACCTTTAACAAATAACAGTAAAAAAGTATATTACCTGTTAAATAAACCGCGTGGAGTAATTAGTAGTGTAACAGATGATAAAAATAGAAAAACTGTGGTATCTCTTATTGATACAACGGAACGCATCTATCCCATCGGACGCTTAGATTATGATACTACCGGCTTAATTTTATTAACTAATGATGGTGAACTAGCCAATATTTTGATGCATCCCAAAAATGAAGTAGAAAAAACCTATATTGCTAAAATAGAAGGAGTTTTAACGCCCCAAGAATTTTATACGTTAAAAAAAGGAATTACGATCGATCATCGTCCCGTTATTCCTAAGTTTTTAAAAGTACGAAAAACCAGTCCTGATAAAAAATCTCAAATTATTGAAATAACTATTGTTGAAGGTCGCAATCATATTGTCAAAAAGCTCTTTCAAAGCCTTAATCACGAAGTTACTAAATTAAAAAGAGAGTCTTATGCTTTTCTTTCCCTAGATAATTTAAAATCGGGAGAATATCGTCCTTTAACGTTAAAAGAAGTTAAAAAGTTATATAGTTTAAAATAAAAAAACACTTTGCGGTGTTTTAATCACTAGCCATTTTACAATCTTCACAATGGCAATGGTGGCAAGAACAATCATCATTTTCTAGGTCTTCGGTAACGCTATCCATTTCGGTTATGGATATGGCACTAGTAGGACAAGATTCAATGGCATCAACGACCATTTGGCTTTCAATGTTCTCATTACTTATAACGTGAGATTTACCTTCATCATCAAAATCAAAGTGTTCGGAATCAATAGCAACACATGCTCCACAACCAATACATAAATCTTTAGCTACGACAATTTTTTTCATTCTTTCATCTCCTCATATATAGAAAATTATAAAAGGTAAAGCCATAAAAATCAATTAAATGTATTTTAAAAATAATTTATTTATGTTATGATACTTATGAATAGTAGGTGATATCATGAGTTCTAGAATGGATCGTTATTATGAAGAAGAACCAGTAGTGGCTTCTCGAACTAAAAGAAATGAACAATTATATCAAGAAATTAATCATAATGACTTAGAAGATGTGAATTTAAGTAGTAATGCTCATGTAATTGGAGATAATGATATCAATATCGATGGTATTAAAGAATTATTAGAAAAGAAATATCATGAAGAACCTAAAAAAACTAGTATTTTCGCCGAAGTTGATCAAAATAAGGCGGAACTAATCGATACCGAAGAAACTAAAGAATACGATATTAATGCTATCTTAGAAAAAGCTAAATTAAATAAAGATGTTCATTATGAAACCGATCGTTTAAAAAAAATTCATGATACTCAATATGATATTTTAAAAAGTTTAGATGTTAATAAAGAAGATGATGAAACTGATAGCAAAGTAACATCTAATAAAGAAGATTTAGTAGAATTAATTAATACGATTACGGAAAAAGAAATGACTAAAGAATTAGATCCCTTAGATATTCTTTCTGATTTAAAGGGTAGTGAAAATACTGTTGTTTTAGAAGGGGTAACTAAAGATAGTGAGAAAGAAGAGTTAAAAGATACGGTAAAAGAAGAAGTTAAAAAAGAAATTGATAAATCTTTTTATACTAATTCTTTATCTTTTACCCAAAGTGATTTTGATGATTTCAATGATTTAAAAGAAGATGTGGCTTCTAATAAAATATTAGTTCGCGTGTTATTAGTAGTTATGGCGATAGCTCTAGTCGTCGGGATTGTCTTTTTAGTTAATGCTGTCTTTCATTTAGATTTATTTTAAGAAGTGTAGAACTTCTTTTTTTATTCATATAATTTAGCATGAGAGTAAAAATGGTTCGAAAACATCCAATTCATATTAAAATATCCACGGTTTTAGGATTACTTTTTTTAGTTATTGTCATTTTAACATTTTTTATTTATTACTCTATAAATACGAAAGTAACTCCCCGGTTAATTGCTATAGCGGAATCTAGTATCCATAAATTAAATGAAACAATTTTTATGCAATATCAAGTTAAAAATATATATAATAAACTGCAATTAGAAGACGTTATCATCTTAAATAAGAATGCTAATGATGAAATATTAACTGTGGATTTTAAATTAGAAAATGCCTATGCTGCTTTATCTTTAATTACGAGTTACTTAAAAGAAAATTTAGAAAGTAATGAAGCCCGTAATCAGATCTTAAAATATTATGATGAAGATTTAAGCACGAGACTAGGTAGTATTATTCTTTCTATTCCTCTAGGAGTAAGTTCTAATAATATCTTTCTTGCTAATTTAGGACCAAGAATACCTGTTCAAGTAAAATATATGGATTATTTAGCAACTAGTATTCGCATTAAATTACAAGATTACGGCATTAATAATGTTTTAGTATCTATGTATATCGATTGTTCTCTTACTAATGAAATATTAGTACCCCATAGTGAAAAAGAAATAGAACACACATATAGTATTTTAATTGCTTCTAAAATTATTCAAGGAACTGTCCCCGATTATTATGGGGGATCATTAGAAACAAAAAGTAACATTTTAAATATTCCTATGGAATAAAAAGTGTGCTATAATTTAAAGTAGGTGAAGGCTATGGAAGGAAATGCTTTAGTAAATAGTGCTATTGATGAAGCTGTTAAAAAATATCTACAGTATAAAAGTACCCCCGAAAATGAAGAATTTCATTCCTTTTTGGTAAATGTGATTAAAACCTTAATTTATCTTTATGGCGAATTAGATATTGTTAATCCCTATCAAACGCAAACCGCCATGGCTGCTAGTGTTTTTGATACTAATTTAAAAAAATATGGTTTAAGTGATCAACGTTTAAATGATTTTAAAGATAATTGTTTAAAGTATCAAGAAAATGCCCAAAATATCGATATTTTAAAAACAAGTTTTTTAGAAATTCAACGTATCTTAGTTGAAATGTTTATTTTAAAAAAAGATCATGTTCTTATTAGCGAGGAAGAAGAAAAAGAATTTCAAACTTATTTATATTCGAAAGAAGATACTGACCCTTTAAAATTAAATTTATATAATCAATTAACTCCTGATTCTAACGAAATCATCTTGTATTATCATAGTTTACTTTATTCCCAAAAACATAAATTTGTCTTAACAGAATACAAAGATGTGGCTTTAGATAAAGAAGCTTACCAATTAGCTGGATATAATATCGTGGAAGTAATGAATATGAGTGAACAAGAAATATTAAATGTTAATAATAAGGTTTATCATTTCTTTCGAATTAAAGAAACAGATATGAATAAAAGACAAAGACTAGAAAGTGCTATTGCTTATTATAAAAAATATGGTAATGCCATTACGAGTGGTAATGGTTATGTAGATATGCTTTTATTATCTAGTGTGGTTGCTACAGGTCTTATGGTAGCTATTATTATCGCCACGAAAATAGCGGGGTAGAAATATGGAAATAACAATTAATAATCAAACCTATGAAGTGGTAAGAAATGTTAAAGATGCTTTAAATGAAGCGGAATTAAAAGAGAAATTAACTGATTATTTTGATAATTTTGATTATGTTCTAGGAGACTATGCTTATGGGAAATTAAGACTTAAAGGTTTTAATGAAGAAACTAATAAAAATTGTAAGTCTTATAATAATATTGCTAATGTAGATACATATTTAAAAGAAAACTGTGCTTATGGCTGCCATTATTTCTTATTAAAGAAAGTTAAAGGCTTGCAATAAGCTTTTTTTGTGTTATAATATTTTTAGAATAGTGAGGTATGCGTATGGCAAGTGCTACGATAGTTAAATATCCGGATGGAAGAACTGAAAATATGGTTGTTTTAACCCATTTTCAAAAGAATGGGACAGAAGTTATCGGCTTTGGTACGGATAAAGTTGATAATGGACATAAAGTAATAGGGGTTAGTTATTTAGATAATAATTTATTTCAAAATATAATTGATGCTAGTAAATGGGATGAAATCAAAGGATATTTAGTTGATATTATTCATGGTCGGATGACTGATGTCGAATATTTAGATGTACCGGTAGAAGTACTTGTAAGTACTGATGTTTATCGTCCTCTTGGTTTAAGAGAAGAAAATTACCAAAGTATAGTTACGAATTATGAACAATT
>CAZQAO010000012.1:0-19429 GCA_964591225.1 uncultured Muribaculaceae bacterium
TCTTCAATTTAGACAATAATAAATTCTATTAACACAATAAAAAAGCCTCATAAATATGGGCTTTCTAATTACTATTTTGGTGGAGAATAAGGGATTCGAACCCTTGACCCCCACGGTGCAAACGTGGTGCTCTAGCCAGCTGAGCTAATTCCCCAAAAGAACAAGATTATAATATCATAAGAAATATTGATAATCAAGCATTTTTTATAATAAGGAACTGCGGATAGTTATTTTTCTTTTATAGTTATTAACCCTTTTTCAACTTCTTCTAAAGCACGACCTAATTCTTTTTTGTTGTAATATTCATTTTCTTTCATTTGATAGTGATTATTCTCACTCATTTGTTTACTTCTTATTGAAACGACATGAACTAATTTATATTTTGAATCAACAATATTAAGTAATTTATCGATTGATGGGTATAACATTATTATCACATCCTTACACTAATATCATACTCATAATATGTAAACCATACAATGTTTTTGACAAAATTTGACAACTATTTTACTAGCTTCCGTAGAGCATTTAATATTTCGACCATCGCCCATGTATCTTGTTTGCAATAAGTAATTAAAGCTTGATATTTTAAATCGTACTCTTCTTTTGTCATCTTTTCATAATTAGCATATTCGACGATAGCTTCCGTTCCATTTTTTACTATTAAATTATCATAAGATAAATCACTAAATACCGGTAAGGTTTTTTTAATAGAAAAAGATCCCGATAATTTTTTATCATAAAAATTAAAAGTTTTAGCTCTCTCTTCATCAAATCCTAAATCCATATACATTTTAGAATTAGTATTAACAAGCCATAGTAAATCAAATCCTCTATCGTATAATTTCATTAAATCATCAGCATACTTGGGAAACATTTTAGCTAGTTCTTTAATTCTGCCTTTTTCAAAAGCAACATTTTGAGCAAATAAAGTACCTTCATTGGGATTCATATATTTAAGCATCAATTTTATCATTTCTTCTCGTTCATCTTGGTGAGTTTTTGCTAGAAAAACAATATTATCTTTATCTTTATCGCAAACTCCTGGAGTACGTTCGATATGTAAACTAAATTCAAATGGTGATTGAATATAAGGCCATTCTCCTTTAAATCGAGGTACAGGACAGGGCATAGTTTCAAAATCTAAATGATAAATGGGATATTGTAATTGTTTTAAACCTATGGCTATTTTTTCTTTATCAACATATTCCTGATCAAATGAATAACAATCTCTTTGAATTTGATGAGCTTTTTTATTAATCCATGCCTCAGGAATATCCATCAAATTATAGTATCCTTCATTAATAAGTTCCAAGCCTTTAATTCTAGTACCATCCTCTTTTACAAAACCAAAACCATTATGAATATAGCTTAAACTCGAATTTTTGGCAGGAATTTTTTTACCACAAACTGGATTAAAGTATTTACAACCACTTTGTTTTTTATAACCACAATATATTCCTAAAGGACAAGGTGATGCTTCTAAATCAGTTAAATAACGTTCTAACTTCAACCGATTTTCTTCGACGATTGGTTGGTATTCTTGGGTTATTTTAGTCATATCAAAAAAAGTAATTAATTCATTGCCATCATAATCAATATCATAAACTGGTTTACCATCAACATATGTGCCATCAAAAATATAATTACTATTTAAAACTGCTAAATAATAGTGATATTTATTTAACTGATCACTAGTATTAGTACTTTTATGTTCTTGTTCAATAAAATATCTTTGAATAGCTAAATCAAATACATATTGTCCTAAATGGTAACGATCAAAAAGTTTTTTTCTTTGTTTTTCATATGCCTCTAAAGGCATTTCTTTCTCTAGGGGATAGTTAGGTATTTCATCTTTTAAATGATAAACATTATTTTGTTGATGCCAGATAGGAAATTTAGCTTGACCTTTATAACTTCCTTGTAAATCTAAATATTTTTTACTAGTAGTAGCTTTCACTTCAATGATATTTATTTCCTTTTCAGTTTCATTATAAATATCGACATAACAGATATACTTTATTCCATGTAAAGAGAAATCAAAACATTCTTGATCTTTAGTTTTTAAAGCATAGGTAGAATGACCACCAAAAGTTTTTTCACTAATACGTCCTGCTTCGATTTCTACTAGTTTATAGTAATCCATCATAGCTTCTAACTGACGATCTACTTTGTTTACTAAATCGACTTCTTCGCCCGTTTCTTCATTGGTAGCAATCATAGTATCAATAATTTCTTGAATACTTTCTTTTTGGTCTTGGTTTTTATATTCTTGATAACTAATATCAGCATCTAAACGTTCTTTTTTAATTTCTTCTAAACTAGCATAGCGAGGACACCTGGTATAATTAATAAAATCAGTCTTAGTAATGGCCATTTTAGTCTATTAATTCTGCCAATACAGAATCCGTTTCTTCATTATATTCGATTTTAACTTTATAGTTTTTATAATCTTCATTTTCGGCTAGATATCCTGCTTCAATTAAATCGCTAGCTAAAATATATTTGGTTTTCTCTTCTTTTAGTGTATCTTTTATACTTTGGGCATATACTTCAGAACTTTTTAAAATTATTTTATCTTGAGTTTCTTTAGCAATAGCACTAGTATCTTCAAAAGCATAACTTACTTTATTGATAGTTAAAATTGTAACTACCCCTAATATAACACCGATAATAATTACATCTATAACTGTATATCCTTTGTTATTCACTACTATCACCTCTTTTAATTTTATCATAAATTAATATTTATACCAATATCTTTTCCAAGAAAAAATCTCGAAAATCGAGATTAATTACAACATCTTGGTTCGTAAACTTCAGAAGTTTCATTTTCTTCAGAATAACTATAACTTGGTTGATAAGTATGTTTATAAATATGATGATTAATTACTTTAGTATGGCAAGGTATAATGTGAGGCACTTCATAATTTATAACACGATGGCAACATTGTACTTGAGGACATTCCATTATAGGTGGGCACATCATAGTTTGTCCTGGACAACAACCCATACCTGCTCTAGGCATTGACATACCATCCATATTCATACCATAAGCAGGGATTTCTTGAGCTTCTTTGTACATGTTTGAATCCATACACCGATTCATTTTCATAATACCATTTCCTTTCTAATTTTATTTTATGCCATTAAAAAAATGGTGCTTATGATAAATACCAAATTTTCATTACATCGTTAAATAATTTGCATCTTTTGTTAAACCAGGCATAGTTAAAATGGAACCAAAATAAGCAGTTATAAAACCAGCCCCACTAAATAATTTAATATCTGATACGGTCATCGTAAAATCTTTCGGATAACCTAAAATTTTCGCATTATCAGTAATGGAATACTGGGTTTTAGCTATACATATAGGACTATTTTTAAATTTACTTTTTTCTATTTTCGCTAGCTTGGTTAAAGCATTATTCGTAAATACCACGTTTTTAGCACCATAGTTTTGACAACAAAATTTTTCTATTTTCGCTTGGACTGAATCATTTAATTCATAACTATATGTAAAGTTAGTTTTATCTTTAATATGCATATTGACAATTTTTTTAACACAATCAAGAGTACCAGCACTACCTTGTTGATAACCATTACTAACAGAAAATAAGATTCCCTTATTCATAACATAATCTTTTATATAATTTATTTGACTTTCGGTATCTGTACTATGTTGATTTAGAATAACTATTAAATTGGGAGAATATTTACTCATCAAATTGATATGATAATCTAAATTTGCGATACCTTTTTCTAAACTACCTTCACCATTATAAATAAGACTTTGAACAGTCGTATTTAATACAACGACATCAGGTATAAATTGGGGATTAAGCCGGGCCACAATATCAAAAAACTTTACCCCACCCATATCACTACCAAAACCAGCTTCGACGACACTATAATCAAAATGGGTTAGAGCATATTCTAAAGCAATTACACTAGCTGTACCATGAGCAATATTAGCAAAAGGACCACCATGGACTAAAGATAAATTATCTTCTAAAGTTCGGACTAGATTCGGATGAATAGCTTGTTTTAGTAACAAAAAAAGCGCATTAACACAATTTAAATCTTTAGCTAAGACTTCTTTACCCGTATACGTATAACCAACTAATATATTACCTAATCTTTCTTTTAAATCTTGTTCGTCTTTTGCTAAACAAAGAATGGCCATCATTTCGGAAGCCGTACTAATATTAAAACCCGTTTCATGATTAGCAATAGTTAATTTACGCAAACTCCGATCATTTAAATCTAAGCATCTTTCATGGGTAATACTACTAGGATCAATATTTAATTCATTACCTTGATAAATATGATTATCAATAATAGCTGCTAGTAAATTATTAGCAGTAGTAACAGCATGAATATCGCCGGTAAAGTGTAAATTAATTTCTTCTTCGGGAATAATTTTAGCTTTTCCGCCCCCAGTAGCTCCCCCTTTTACCCCAAATACAGGACCTAAAGAAGGTTCTCTTAATACAGAGATACAAGAATATCCTAAACGATTAAAAGCATCATTTAAACTAATCGCTAAAGTAGTTTTTCCTTCACCATATTTAGTGGGAGAAGTTGAAGTTACTAAAATTAGTTTCCCCCGTTTATTACTATTAACTTTTAACGTTTTTACTTTGGCAATTTCTTCACCATAAAAACTAAAATCTTTAACTGGTAAATTATTTTTAGTAAGTATTTCTTGAATAGTTATAAAAATTACCTCCTTTTAAAATGGCATTTTCATATTACCATTACTAACCATTTTCATCATTTTTTTCATTTCTTCAAATTGTTTTAATAAGCGATTAACTTCTTCGACACTGCGGCCACTTCCTTTAGCTATTCTTTGTTTTCGACTAGCTTTTAAAACTTCAGGATGTTTTCTTTCGTACGGAGTCATCGATAAAATAATTGCTTCGATGTGAGCAATGTCTTTAGGATCTATATTGACATCATTAATACCCATTTTTCTAGCTTGTGGTAACATTTTTAAAATATTTTCTAATGGTCCTAATTTTTTAATTTGTTTAAAGGTAGTTAAAAAATCTTCTAAATCAAAAGTTCCTTTTTTTAGTTTTTTGGCAGTATCCAAAGCTTCTTCTTCGCTCATAATTCCTTCTACTTTATCAGCAATGGATAAAATATCGCCCATGTCTAAAATTCGATTAGCCATTCTTTCTGGATAAAATTCGGTTAGGCCATCTAATTTTTCACTATCTCCTACAAATTTAATGGGAATATTAGTTAAGTGTCTAATAGATAAAGCTACTCCCCCTTTAGTATTGCCATCTAATTTAGTCAAAATAGCTCCTGTTAAATTTAATGCTTCATTAAAACCATTAATTACATGAATAGCATCTTGACCCATCATCGCATCAATTACTAAAAGAGTTTCATGAGGGTGAATTTCCTCAGTAATATCTTTTAATTCTTGCATTAAGACTTCATCTATTTGTAAGCGACCGGCTGTATCGATAATAATATAATCATATTGATTATCTTTTGCATATTCTAAAGCATCTTTAACAATTTTTACAGGATTTTCTGTCCCTTCACTAAATACTTCGACATTTAATTCTTTACCAATAGTTTGCAATTGATTAATAGCTGCTGGTCGATAAATATCACATGCTACTAATAATGGTTTTTTAGCATATTTTTTGCGTAAATAATTAGCTAACTTACCCGCTGTAGTAGTTTTACCACTTCCTTGCAAACCAACTAACATTAAAATCGTGGGATTTTGATTAACTTCTAAAGGAACATAATCGCCCCCTAATAGCGAAATTAGTTCATCTCTCACAATTTTAATAAATAATTCATCGGGTTTTAAACTCTTTTCTACTTGCTCTCCTAGTGCTTTTTCTTTAACATGAGCAATAAACTCTTTAACTACCACAAAACTAACATCAGCTTCTAACAGGGCCATTCTGATTTCTCTTAAAGCATCACCGATATTTTCTTCCGTAATTCGACCCATTCCTTTAATATTTTTAATGGCTTTGCTAATTCTATCTCCCATGTATTCAAACATAAAATACCTCCTAGTTTTTAATAATTGTCATTAATTTTTCCCGTAAATCTTGATCTTCTATTTTATTTATCGCTGTACACATATTATCGATTTTAGCCATGAATTGTAATTTATTTTCATAGTTTTCTAATTTTTCATCAATAATTTGAATAGTTTTACCGACCGCACTCTTGCTAATATGACGAACATCTGCTATTTCTTGTAAAGATAAATCTTCTTCATAGAAAAGATGAAAAATAGCTTTTTCGCGTTCATTTAACATATTGCCATAAATATCATATAAATTATTATAATAAATAAATTCTTCGTCCCGAGTCATTCCATCATATCCTTAAAAAGTCCATATATATATTCTTCTATATCAAATGTTTGTAAATCTTCCATTTTTTCTCCTAAACCAACTAATTTTACTGGTATACCAACTTCTTCTTTGATAGCTAATACAATACCCCCTTTAGCAGTTCCATCTAATTTAGTTAAAACTATACCGGTAATATTAGTTATTTCTTTAAAAGCTTGGGCTTGCATAATACCATTTTGACCTGTAGAGGCATCGATTACTAAAAGGGTTTCATGAGGAGCACCCGGTATTACTTTAGCAATTACTTTATTAATTTTTTCTAATTCTTTCATAAGATTAACTTTGTTTTGTAATCGACCGGCTGTATCAATTAAAATAACTTCAGCTTGTTGTTTTAAAGCTTCTTCTAAGCCATCATAAATAACTCCAGCTGGATCAATATTTTCGCGACCATAAAATAAGGAACCAGTTTTTTCTGCCCATATTTGTAATTGTTCGGTAGCTCCCGCCCGGAAAGTATCACCAGCAATTAACATAACTTTTTGGCCATTTTCTTGATAACGATGCGCTAGTTTACCAATGGTAGTCGTTTTACCAACACCATTTACACCGACGACTAATATAACTGTCGGACCATTATCATTTTGATTTATTTTCGTAGTTAAAGATTCATTATTAACATAAATAATAAATAATTCATCCACAATAATTTCATTTAACATTTTAGTATCTTCAATTTTCTCACTATTTACCCTTTTGCGTAAGCGATCCATAAAAGAAAAAACAGTATTTACTCCAATATCTGCCGATATTAATAAATCTTCTAGTTCTTGAAAATAATCTTCATTAATTTTCGTATATTTTATCCCTAATAAATTTAGCTTAGAAACAAATTCTGTCCGGGTTTTTTCTAAACCTTTATCATAAATTTCTGTAACTTTTTTGGCCGTATCAGTTGTTTCTTTTTTGGCAATAATATTTTTTAATTTATTAAATAAGCCCATATTTCTTTTCCTTTCTGGTTATTCTAAATCACTACATGTTCCTGTAGGAATATAAGTTTTATATTCACTATGAGTTTCATCACTAGCATAGCGATAGACAATTACATAATCGGTTTTTTGACAATAATTTCTATTATCTTCAAATAAACCTTTTTGTTCTAATTCATCAACCGTAAGCTTATGAGTACACTTCGTATTATCAGCTAAATGAGAAATATCATTTTGTTCATATACTTCTTTCGAAAAATCAACCGAACATTTTTGGATATGTAAAGAATCCATGGCATAAGAAATAGCTACTTCACTTAAGTTATTTTGCATTTCTTTGGCAGTATTTCTTCGTACTCGATTTAAAACTGCCATAGTCCCCATTCCTCCAGCAGTAGTAACAATTGCTAAAACTACAATAACTGCTAATAATTCTACTAAAGTAAAACCTGATTTTTTTGGCATTTTATCATCACCCACTTTCTATAGTATAGCATATAAGAGTGGACAAACCAAATATTTTGCGTTATAATGGAAAAGTAAGAAAAAACTTTATTTTTTTATTTT
Source organism: uncultured Muribaculaceae bacterium (assembly GCA_964591225.1). GTDB lineage: Bacteria > Bacillota_I > Bacilli_A > RF39 > UBA660 > MGBC108787. The sequence goes on from CAZQAO010000012.1 coordinate 7,904, forward strand.
GAAAGGAAAATTTCTATGAAAGAAGATAGTACAAGTACGTCTATTATTGCCCTAGGTGGTTTAGGCGAAGTCGGTAAAAACATGTATGTAGTTACGCATAAAAATGAAATTTTAATTATTGATGCTGGAGTTATGTTTCCGACCGAAGACTTATTAGGAGTCGATGCCGTAATTCAAGATATTACTTATTTAAAACAAAATGAAGATAAAATTGTCGGCTTAGTAATTACCCATGGTCATGAAGATCATATTGGAGGTATTCCCTATCTTTTACAAAGTGTTCGCATTCCGAAAATATATGCAGCTAAAATTGCCGCTGATTTAATTGAAAAAAAATTAATTGATCAAAATATTAAATATCAAGATATTGAAATCGTCGATAGTGATTCGATTATTAAAACTAAATATTTTGAAATTGAATTTGTTAGAACTACTCACTCTATTCCCGATTCTTATGCTATTGCTATTCATACTCCGAATGGAACTATTTTTGAAACGGGAGATTTTAAATTTGATTTGACTCCAATTGGTCCTTTAGCTGATTTACATAAAATGGCTGAAATTAGTAAACGAGGTGTCAAGATTTTAATGAGTGATTCAACGAATGCTCTATCACCTGGGTTTTCTACCAGTGAAAGTATGGTTGATGAAGCTTTAGAAAATATTATTAGTAAACATCCTGCTCGGATTATTATTGCTACTTTTGCTTCTAATATTTATCGAATTAAACATATCGTGGAAACTTGTCGTAAACATAATCGTAAAATCGTGGTTTTTGGTCGTTCTATGGAAACAACTATTGAACTAGCCATGAATAATGGCTTATTAGAAGATAAATCAATTATTATTGATTACAATAAAGCTAAAACTTTAAAAAAGAATGAAATTTGTATTCTTTGTACTGGTTCCCAAGGAGAACCGCTAGCAGCTCTTTCACGGATTGCTAATGGCGTTCATAAACAAATTACTTTAATGCCCGATGATTTAGTAGTTTTCTCTTCCAATCCGATTCCCGGAAATGCTAGTAGTGTCAATCGCGTAATTAACAAATTATATTTAAAAGGCGTTCATGTTTTTACGAATAGTGAATTTAGTGATATTCATGCTTCGGGACATGGTAAACAAGAAGAACAAAAATTAATGCTACGCTTAATAAATCCAGAATATTTTATGCCTTGTCATGGCGAATATCGAATGCTTAAAAAACATGCGGAATTAGGAGAAATGTGTGGTATTCCCAAAGAAAATATCTTTATCTGTAAAAATGGGGATAGTGTCATTTTAGATAAAAATGGCGCCCATATCGGTAATTCGGTTCAAGCGGGAGATGTTTATGTTGATGGCTCAAGAATTGGTGATATCGGTTCTGTAGTAATTAAAGATCGAAAATTAATGAGTAATGATGGTATTTTACTAGTTATTTTAAATATTAATCCTTTTACCAAGAAATTACTAATTAAACCTAACGTTACTACCAGAGGATTTGTTATGGTCAATGAAAATGGCGAATTAATTAATAAAATAGAACGAAAAATTTCGTACATTGTCAATAATACTTTAGAAAATAATAATTATAATTATACCGATTTAAAAAATGAAATTATTTTAGAATTACATCCTTATATTAGTGAATTAACAGGAAGACATCCGATTATTTTACCAGTAATTATGGAAGTTAAAAATAACGAATAAAAAAAATTCATCCTAACAATATGATGAATTTTTTATTTTTTGGTAAGCTTTAATTTTTTTTCTAAAATATTATCTAACTCATTAGTAGTATCAGCTATAGTATTATTATTATAAACTATAAATGGTTTATATTTAATTATTTGATCTTCGGTAAAATCTTTGGCATCAGCTAGAAAGCGCCGACACATCTCCGCATATTTACCATTTTCTAATTTTTTCTCTCGATCTAAGCACCTTTGCAACCGAATGCCATCATCCATTTGAAAATAAATAGGAACTAATTGATCTGGGGAATAAACATTCAAAAATTGGTTATATCCTTCCCAGGTATTAGCTAAACAATAATTGTAATTTTCTAAATCAATTTGTTCTTTACCAGTGGCATAAGACCAAATACCATGAACAGTTGTATAATCTCGGCGTTCAATTAACAACTCCTTTTTTTCTAAATTATCCATTTCGATAGAACTAATAAAATAATATTCTCTACCCTCAACTTCATGAGAACGTTTTGGTCTAGTTGTTAATAAAATAATAGGTTTAATATTATAATGTTCTAAAGTATAAGCTAAAAAAGTATCTTTACCCGAACCACTAGGTCCAATAAAGAAAATAATTTTGTTATTTTTATTCATCATAAACCTCCTAAAAAAAGAAACTACTTAGCTTCTTCTTGAGCTCTAGTTTCTCTAATAACAGTTATTTTAATAGTACCCGGATATTGCATTTCTGATTCAATTTTTTCTTTGATATCCCGAGCAATTTTATAACTCTTACGATCATCTACTTCTTCTGGTTTTACCATAACTCGAATCTCTCTACCCGCTTGCATAGCAAAGGTTTTTTCTACTCCTTCAAATGAGTTACCAATCTCTTCTAATTGTTCTAATCGTTTAATGTAATTTTCTAAGGAATCATTTCTCGCTCCAGGTCGAGCGGCAGATAAAGTATCAGCAATTTGGACTAAGGTAGCAATAAGAGTGGCTTGTTTTTCATCATCATGATGGGAAGCAATAGCATTAATAACCACTTCATCTTCATGGTATTTCTTAGCAATTTCTACCCCAATTTCGACATGAGAACCTTCCATTTCAAAATCGATAGCTTTACCAATATCATGTAATAATCCTGCTCTTTTAGCTAATATGACATTCTCTCCTAGTTCGGCAGCCATTAAGCCTGCTAAATTGGCTACTTCAATAGAATGTTGTAAAGCATTTTGACCATAACTAGTTCTAAAATGTAATTTACCAATAAGATGAACTAATTCTGGTTCGACATTGGTAATCCCTAAATTAAATAGAGCTTCCGTTCCCATTTCGGTTATTTTCTCATTAATATCTTTTGAAACTTTATCATAAACTTCTTCAATTCTAGATGGATGAATTCGACCATCTTTTATTAAAGTTTCAATAGTTATTTTAGCAATTTCTCGCCGATAAGGATCAAAACTAGAAATAACAATGGCTTCCGGAGTATCATCAATAATTAAATCTACTCCCGTTACCGATTCAATAGTTCTAATATTCCTTCCTTCTCGACCAATTAATCTTCCTTTCATTTCATCACTAGGTAGCGTAATAGTACTGACAGTTTGCTCACTAGCCACATCTTCAGAATATCTTTGCATACTAGAAGCAATTAAATCTTTCGCCTTTTCATTGGCCATTAATTTAGCTTCTCGTTCTCGTTCTTTTATATAGGAAGCAATTTCTAAAGACATTTCATCTTCAACCCGCTTCATAATCATATCGCGTGCTTTCTCACGGGAAAATTTTGCAATCGTTTCTAATTGTTGCATTTCTTGCTTAATCATTTCATCCATTTTAACTTCTTTGGCAGATAGTTCTTTTTGTTTTACTAATAAATTATTATCTCGTTCATCCAACATTGCATCTCTTTTTTGCAACATTTCATCCCGTTTATCTTGAATTTTTTCTCTTTGCATTAAACGGGACTCTGAATCTTTTAATTCTTCTTTTTTTTGCTTAATTTCTTGATCAGTTTCTTGTTTTAATTTATAAGATTCTTCTTTAATTTCTAACAAAGAATCTCTTTTATATGTATCGGCATCTTTTTTCGCGTCCGTTAATAATTTTTCGGCTTTTCTAGAAGCATTATTTACTTTGAAATAATCCATTACCAAAATAAATACTGCTCCAACAAAAATTCCTATAACTAAAGTTAAAATAATGGATATAAAGCTTGCATTCATAGTATCCCTCCATTATTTCTATCTATCAACAAATTCATTACAAAATAAATCTATTTCCTTTTTTATTATAAAGTTTTCTATAACATTTATCAACTACATATTTTTTACCAATTAAAAAAAGAAAGATTATTATTCGCTTTTTGCAGCTTTCTTCTCTTTCTTTTTATCATCGTCAATAAATCCATAATGATCACGAATTTTCATTTCTAGTTCATTAGCTAATTCCGGATTATCTTTTAAAAATAATTTTACATTTTCTTTACCTTGGCCAATTTTTTCCCCATTGTAAGCATACCAAGCACCACTTTTTTCTAAAATATTAAGATCGCTCGCAATATCGACAATCTCCCCTTCATGACTAACTCCTTCGCCATACATAATATCAACTGTAGCTGATTTAAATGGGGGAGCCACTTTATTTTTGACTACTTTTATATTAGTTCGATTACCAATTACTTGTTCACCTTGTTTAATTTGTTCAGCTCGCCGAATATCCAAACGAATGCTGGCATAAAATTTTAAAGCGCGACCGCCCGGAGTAGTTTCAGGATTACCAAACATTACGCCTACTTTTTCTCTTAATTGATTAATAAATATAGCAGTCGTTTTCGTTTTATTAATTGTTCCCGATAATTTACGTAAGGCTTGACTCATTAAGCGGGCTTGTAAACCCACATGAGCATCTCCCATCTCCCCATCAATTTCCGCTTGAGGAACTAAAGCAGCGACCGAATCAATAACAACAATATTAATTGCTTCACTACGTACTAAGGCTTCACAAATTTCTAAGGCTTGTTCTCCCGTATCCGGTTGAGAAAATAAAAGTTCATTAATATCTACTCCTAAATTCTTAGCATAAACAGGATCAAAAGCATGTTCGGCATCAATAAATGCCGCCCGACCTCCTTCTTTTTGCACTTCGGCAATGGCATGTAAAGCAAAAGTAGTCTTACCCGAAGATTCCGGACCATATATTTCAATAATTCTTCCTTTAGGATATCCACCGACACCTAAAGCTATATCTAAACTCAAAGACCCACTTTTGGTAACATCTATTTCCATATGTTCTTCTTCGCCCAGTTTCATAATAGATCCTTGACCAAATTGTTTTTCAATATCAGCAAGCACTTGTTCTAAGGCTTTATCTTTATCTTTTGTACTATTTGCTACTTTCATGTTTTCTCCTCACTTTTTTGTATATTTTCATTTTATTATACAAAAAATACTTTGTCAACACTTTTATCAAACATATGTTTGTTAAAATTTGTTAAATTATATAATCAAAAAATAAAAAAATAAGCATTAAATTTCTTAAATTTGCTTACTTTTTTATTCAAATATTTTATATTTGCATTTCCGTATTTTCTTCTAAACTATTTTGAACTAGGGCTTTTACATCAATATTATATTGTTCTTTTAACGTTTTAATACTTATACTAAATATAGGATGTAACTTTCCCTCAACTACTAAATCGATATTTCGATCTTTTAAATAATTAATTAAAGCTAAATTTTGAGTCATCGGTTTTCTTAAATCATTAATTGTTAAATAAGAATCAATATTTTCTCTGGCAAATAATTCGATATTTTCTTCAATATTTTGGGTATTAATATTTAAAAGATCGGGTTGGATTAAATGTTGATATTTAGCTTCTTGCCAATAAGGATAACTAATAAGTTTTTGCATTTGTTCTAAGTTATGATTCCAAATATGAGGACTTAATATATTAGGATGAATTTGAAACCACGGATCGGTGGTGATAAAAGTAATATAAGATAAGCGAGAAAGCCAAATTCTAGGCGTAAGAAGACTACTATTACGCCGTAACATTTCATTATTAACAACATATTTAATAGTTTCTAAATTAGTATACCAAATATTTTTAGTTAATAACATAGCATACAAAGGATCTTTCCAAACATTAGACCCATGACTATCTTGTAAATAAAGAATATCATAAACATTTTGAAACTTCATTTGATACATTCGATCACATTTTAAATATTCGACATTTAATCTTTTTAAGATTTGATCAATTAATACTTTTTCTTCTACTACCATAAGACCTCTTCCAAAATTTCCATATTTTCTTTTAAAATATGATAATAATTATTTCCATATTGTTTTTTTAACTTTTCCCATCGTTTTTGAAACTCTAAGGCATCTAATAAAAATATATCTAAATAAGTGACAATAATATCTTCAATATAATCAATAGCTTCTTTTTGTAAATAAGCAATAATTTTCTCAAAATTATCTGGTTCGATGTTTTCTAAAACACTGGCATCATATACTTTTAAAATTGTATCGACATCATCTTCATCTAAATATTTTTTAATAAATTTTAAGTTTTGAAAATATTTTTGTTGATTATTTAATTCATCTTCATTACTAGCCATTTTATCTATCCTTAAATATTAAATCTTTAGCACGATAATAATATTCACAACCAGAAATAACTGATAATATACAAGCTATACTAATTAAAATATCAGCGAAAGGAAAACCGATTAATTCAAAAGGTAAATTATAAAATAACATTAAAGATACTCCCACCATCATACAAATAGTTTTTAGTTTCCCCAGTTTACTTGCTGCCACTACTTGGCCTTTATTACCACAAGCCATTTTAATAGCATCGACAATCGTATCTCTAGTAATAACTACTATTGGGACTAAAATACTAATAAATCCTTGACTAGCTAAGATAATTAATACGCCATTTACTAAGATTTTATCAGCAATAGCATCCATAACTTTACCAAAATCAGTAATCAGATTACGACTTCTAGCTAAATAACCATCTAAAAAGTCAGTAATAGATGCAATCACAAAAAAAACACCGGCAATTATATATTTAATATCGACAACAATCTTACCGGCCACAACAAAAGTTTTTGTAGGTATGCCTAATTGATACCAAGGTACAATTAATAAAACTAAAGTAAGGATTGATAAAATAATCCGGGAAATTGTTATTTTATTTGGTAAATTCATATATTCACTCCTATTTTATATAACTAATAACAGAAGTTGTGGTTTCTTCTTGCATAATGATTTGTTTTACGCCCCAAAAAACTAGAGCTATAATTACAAATACGATTACTGAGTATAACACAATATAAAAGTTTTTATTACTTTTCTTAGTCGTTACCGTATAAGGAGAAACTATTTCGTTCTTGTCAGTTTTAGTTTCTTTTTCTTCCATTTGCCGTTCGATTTCTTTAACAGGAATCTTTGATGTATATTCAAACATATATTCATTAAATTCATCAATAATTTTATCAGGATTAATTCCTAAATATTTAGCATAGTTATAAATATAATCTTTGAGAACAAAAATATCTTTAAAACACCCAATATTTCCTTCTTCGATGTTTTCTAATATAACCTCTTTTATATCCAAATCTTTGCTGGCTTCTAAAATAGAAACTCCAGCATCCTCCCTGGTTACTCGAAAGAGTTCACCAATTTCGTTCAAGATTTTTCACTCCTTTGTAATCAAAATAAATAAGCCGAATAAGCCATGTTCTGTACACGATTAATCGTGTGGCAAATATTTATCTAGATTTCTCTTCTTTGTCTCATTCTTCTTATCAACAAAGACTCCCCTACCAAAATTTGGGTTTCTCACTCGTGGGGTTTACCGCGTTCCACCTAGTTCGTTTCCAAACTAACTCGTCTCTTTGGCACTTTACGAATAATCTACCATTAACAGGTATTTTCTTCGCCGTCAAGATTTCTCTTGCCTTAGGTTATTTTTTCCCTAAGCACGAACACTACAATCATCACAGACTGTGTGAGCATGGACTTTCCTCTACATTTTTAAGAAAATGCAGCATTTGCCTTCGGTTTATTCATTTTTTCCAAATACAATTTTTTCTAGTTGACTAATTCTTCTCAATAAATCAACATTATTGACAGGACCACTAGTTGTTGGATCTTCACCAGCAGCTTCTAAGCGACTTCTTAACTTATGATATTCTTGCTTTAATTTAATGTTATCTTCTGTTAAAGCTCGAATCTCACTTTCCTGTCTTTTTATGATGGTATTAAATTCTGTATAATCGGCGATAATCATATCTAAAAATTTATCTACTTCTTGAGGTCGATAACCTCTAGCATCAATTTTAAAATCTTTATTTAAAATATCTTGAGTCGATAAAGCTATTTTTTCGTTATACAAATTAACCACCTTCTTACTCTTTCATTATACGCAAAAAGTCCTTTTTTTGTCAAGTAAGCCCCCGTTGTTAGTTATTGCCAATACTCTTATTTAATTTGGCTAATTCTACTTTAGCTAAATTAATTTTCTCAATCATATCATTCATAAATACTTCGACGCGAAACATATTATCACCTACCCTAATAATCGTACTAAAAATTAAAAGAAAGAAAAGAAAAACGACAAAATTTAGCAAAAAAACACATGTAAAACAATGATGCTAACGTATAGTAAAATTTAAATATTTATAGTATAATTTTAGTAGGTGGTTTCATGAAGTATCCAAATAACATACAGAAAAAATTACAGCCAACCTCTATTTCTTATAGTAATCGTGGCATGGATTTAGAAGAAGAACTAAATTTAAGTAATGATTATTATATTCAAAATGATTATGCTTATATTTATAAAAAGCCAACTCCCATTGGCGTTACCAATGTTTCTTATAATCCTCACGGTAAAATTATTGAAAAAGGTTATTTTAAAGAACAATCTACTTTAGACTATAATGGTTTGTATCGAGGTAAATATATCGAATTTGAAGCTAAAGTAACTCAAAATAAAACTTCATTTCCCTTATCAAATATTCATGAACACCAAATAAAACATTTACGTAATATTTTAAGACATGGTGGTATCGTATTCTTAATTATTAAAATAAATCAATTGGTTTATTTATTAAAAGGCGATGATTTTATCCTATTTATTGATAATAATCAAAGAAAAAGTATTCCCTATTCATTCTTTAAAAAGAAAGGATATTTGATAAAATATGGTTATCAACCCACACTTGATTATTTAAAAATTGTTGATGAAATTTATTTTAAGGAGGAACCAATAAATGGCAAAAAATAAAAATAATAAAACAAAAGAACCTAAACCTAAAAAAGAACCGAAAGTTAAAAAGAAAAAAACTAGTAAAGTATTAATTGTCTTTGTAACTCTTGGTATTCTTATTGCATCGGCAATTTTAATATTTGGTTTATATATCGTTTTTACTGCTCCTGACTTTAATACCACTAAACTTTATAATAAAGAAGCTTCTGCGCTATATGATATCGCCGGCAATGAAATGGCTCGAGTGGGTACAGAAAATCGAGTTTTAGTAACTTATAATGATTTACCTCAAGTATTTATAGATGCCCTAGTTGCCACTGAAGATTCGCGGTTCTTTCAACATAATGGTTTTGATGCCGCTAGATTCTTAAAAGCTAGTATTAACCAATTAATGGGTAAAAATGCTGGAGGAGCTTCGACTTTAACTATGCAAGTTGCTAAAAATACTTATAATGGTAAAAAAGTAAGTATTACCAGAAAATTTATGGATATTTATATGGCTGTTTTTAAAATAGAAAAAGTATATACTAAAGAAGAAATTATTGAATTCTATGTTAATTCTCAATGGCTAGGATACGGCGGAACTAATTTTGATAGTATTAATGGAGTTGAACAAGCTAGTCAAAGTTATTTTGGCAAATCGGTAAGTGATTTATCTTTACCAGAAGCTGCTCTATTAGTAGGAATGTTTAATAATCCTAGTTACTATCATCCTATTAATTATCCAGAAAATGCTAAAGCTAGACAAAAAACGGTTTTACAACTAATGGTTAAACATGGTTATATTACGGAAGAAGAAGCTGAAGATGCGGGAAATATTCCTATTGAATCATTACTAAAAGGCAAAGATTCTGATCAATCTCATACTAATCAAGGATTACAAGCCTTTATTGAATATGTTCTAAAAGATGTCGAAGCCAAAACTGGTGTTGATCCAAAAATTACTCCTATGGCTATTTATACAACCATGGATCCAAATATCCAAAGTGTCGTAACAGCTTTAGAAAATGGCGAGCTTTATACTTTCGTCGATGATTTAGTTCAAAATGGTATTGCTGTAACATCGACAGTAGATGGATCAGTATTAGCTTTAGGTAGTGGTCGAAACTTTATTAAAACGGGAACTAATCGAGCTGTTGATGTCTCAAGACAACCTGGATCTACTGCTAAACCAATATTTGATTATGGACCTTTAATTGAATATAATAATGCTTCGACAGGTAACATTTTCTTTGATGAACCATATTCTTATACGACGGGTGGTTCCGTTAAAAATTACGATGGTAAATATAAAGGAATGATTACTATGCGCGATGCTTTAATCGATAGTAGAAATATTCCCGCTTTACAAGCATTCCAACAAGTTGATCGTCAAAAAATAGCTGACTTTGCTCATAGTTTAGGAATTAATTTTGGTGAAAATCTTTATGAATCAGCTTCAATTGGTGGTTTTGATCCCGGTGTTTCCCCTTTACAAATGAGTGCTGCCTATGCGGCGTTCGGTCGTGGAGGATATTATATTGAACCCTACTCTTTTACCAAAATTGTTTATTTAGAAAATGGAGAAGAATATAATTATAAATATACTAAAACGCGGGTAATGAGTGAAGAAACAGCATATATGATTACCGAAATGTTAGTTGGTGGTGGTGCCAGTGGTGTCGGAGGTTCTATTAAAGTAAGTGGTACTGATGTTGCTGCTAAAGGTGGAACTACTACTATTGATGAAGCGGGAGCAAAAACTTGGAAAGTTCCCGACTATGCTACTCCAGATCATTGGAATAATGTTTATACTCCTGACTACTCGATTTCGTTATGGTATGGATACGATAGTTATGAAGAAAAAGATTCAGGAGGAAAATGGATTACCTCTTCTACTGGAGGTACAGCCAGACGAAAAATAATGGCGGCCATTGCTAATAAAATTTTAAAACCAAATTCTAAATTTACCAGACCTAGTGGAGTTGTCGAAGCTACCGTAGAATTTGGATCATTTCCTTTACAATTAGTAAGTCCATACACCCCTGATAATTTAAAATATCAAGCATTATTTAAAAAAGGTTCTGAACCGACTGAAGTTTCATCTCGTTTTAATACTCTAGCTAATCCAACTAATGGCAATGCTATTGTTAATGGTTCTTCTATTAACTTAAGCTGGGATCCTATTGAGACACCAGATGCAATTGATGAACAAAAATTACAAGATCATTTTAATCAATATTATGGTTCATGGGCACAAAAATATTATCAACAAAGAATAACTTATAATAATAATTCTATAGGTACATTAGGTTATCAAGTTTATTTAAAAAATGCTGATGGTTCTCTAACCAATTTAGGATTTACTTCCCAATCAAGCTTTACTTATGTTGCTACTAGTGCTAGTAATCTACAATTCGTTATTAAATCTTCATATAGTATTTTTAAAAATAATATGAGTGATGGTTTAGTCATTGATGTAAACTTATCAAATACAAATAATAATAACCATAATATTGGCGATAATGATGGCTATGATTATGATGATGAAGACGAAGAAAATGCTTTACCAACAGG
>CAZQAO010000013.1:0-6176 GCA_964591225.1 uncultured Muribaculaceae bacterium
GACGAATCTTATATTGATGTTACCAAAGATTTTGAATTTGTAGAAAAATAAAACTACATTGTAGATGAACCTCAATTTGAAGATTTAGAAGATTTAAGTAAAACTTTAGAAACTGAAGTAGAAAAATTTGCCAATAATTTCAAGGCTAATTTAAAGGATGCATATTATTTTTATGGTTGATGTTATGTAGGTGGTGAACCTAGTTTATTAACAGAGGATTTATGTGAAAAGTATCATTTAAATTGTGGTAGATGGTAAGATAATATTTACAAAAACTATAATATCAAAAAAATGAAGTTAGGATTCTTCATTTTTTTTCGTATTAACACCAACAATAGCTCCCAGGATACTAGCTAAACAAAGAATAAGATAGTAAAGAAGTCTTAAAAAGTGAAAAGGACTTTGACAAGCTAGTAAGTTCATAATAAGTAAGATAGCGATAAAGAAACATCCTGTTTTTAAACCGGTAATAATTCCTCTTGATGAACTAGTTTTACTGAATGTCATACTAAATATAAAAAATAAAATTAATAAGTAAATAAAACCAATAATATGAGTTATTTTACTACTTAAAAAAAAGAAATTTAAAATACTTAGTAAAAGAGTACCTATTAAAAAAGCTAAGATAAATTTACCAGCTAATATGCCATATTTTTTGATTGTATCCATATTTAATCACCTAATTAATTTTATGTTGATGATTAAAAAGTTATGAGTTGTTCATAATAAATATGAAAGGGTGATCTTTGTGGAATTATTAACGGTTATTTTTAGAACTACATTTTTCTATTTTTTTATTGTTTTTGCTTATCGTATTATGGGTAAAAGAGAAATTGGTCAATTAGGGATTATTGATTTAATTGTTTCGATTTTAATTGCAGAATTAGTAGCTATTAGTATTGAAAATAGTAATGATTCGATTTTTCTAACTATTTTACCTATAGCACTCTTAGTAATTTTAGAATTATTCTTAGCTTTTCTAAGTATTAAATCCCGGAGATTTCGAACTCTTTTTGGGGGTAAACCATCGTTAATTATTGTTAATGGTAATGTCAATTATAAAGAAATGGTTAGACAAAGATATAGTATGGATGATTTATTATTAAGTTTAAGACAAAAAGAAATTAAAAGTATTGAAGATGTCGAATATGCTTTTTTAGAACCTAATGGTAAATTATCAATCTTTCAATATAATTTTTTACGTACCAAGAGCAATTATCCTATGCCAATTATCTTAGATGGTGAAGTACAAAAAAAAGCTTTAGATTATATTAAAAAAGATGAATCGTGGTTAACTAAAGAATTAGCTAAAAAAGGGTTAGAAATCAAAGATGTTTTCTATGCTTTTAAAAAGAAAAATAAAATATTTTTAATTAAAAAAAGTAGTTTATAAATTAATCATAGTTCGCCATAATTTTTTTAATTTTAAGGTAATTAGCTAAAACAACAAATATAATATTAGCAATTTCTGAGATAATTAAGCCATAGATACCTATTTTAAAGAAAGAGAATACAGCGAGAACTAAGTTTTTTAATAATACGCCCCAAAAAGTAATTTTCATAGTATATTTAGCTTCTCCTAAACCTTGAAGAGTACTAATCATGGGGGTTTCTAAGTAAAATAAAACAAATATAGGAGCTAGAACTTTTATATATTCTAAACCACTAGTAGTATGATATAAATACCAAAGTAAGGGTTTACGAAAGATATAGATTAAGGTAGAAAAGAAAACACCTAAAATAAAGGAAAAGAAAAGAGCTTGTTTAAATCTTCTTTTTACCATATGGTAATTTTTTTGTTCTTGAAATTTACTAATTTCGGGAACTAAAGCACTAGATATAGCTCCGACAAAGAAATTAGGAAGAGTTAAAACCCCAATTGTATACGTATTATAGGCCCCATATTCTTTTAATATATAGTCATTAGAATAACCCCTAGATAATAAGATATTAGTTAAGATAATGGGTTCAAAAAAGAAACCAACATTACCAATAAACCGTGAAGAAACTGTCGGCAAACTAACTTGTAAAATTTCTTTTATCGTCGCAATATCGGGTTTAATATCTTCTTTTTTAATAACTACTTGTTTAGGCATAAAGAACATAAAAATAATAATAGAAGATATTTCCGAGATAATATTTAGTAATATTAAAGCACTGACTCCAAAAAGAGTCCCTTTTTTCATAAATAGCGGTAAGAATAAAACAATTAAGATGAGTCTAATAACTTGTTCTAAAACATTGGAGATAACATAGGGAGTCATTCTTTGTTTACCAAAGAAATAACCTTTGATAATACTAGATATACTAATAAAGGGTAAAGTAACAGTACAAGCGAGTAATAAGACATAGGCTTCTTTCGTTTTTAATAGATCATAGGCAATATATTTACTAATACTAAACATGACACTCATAAGCAGAGCATTAATAAAAATCATAATAGCGGTACTATTAGTTAATACTTTGATACTTCTTTTTTTGCCTTCGGCGACAATTTTAGAAATGGCCATGGGCATTGCCATCGTCGCAATAGTAATTAAAAGGGAATAGGTTGGCATGACAATCGAATATAAACTAACTCCATCTTCTAAAATAATTCTAGAATAGATAATTTTAATTATAAAACCAAGGAATTTAGTCAAAAATCCCCCTAATATTAAAATAATCGTTGAAGAAATAAATTTATTTTTCATCTAATTCACCTTTAAAAAAAAATTACTTTGTTCTATAATATATATGTTTGAGGAGAGAAGAATATGGTTAATGAAGAGTTTAATTCCCCACAAAAACTGTATGAACATATTTATCCAGCTTTGCATAGTAAATGTACTGAATTGAGAATCAAAAAGATGGGTTTTGTGACGGAAAAAATGCTTTGGAAAATATTAAAAGAAACCAAATGGAAACAAGATATTCATTTAACCTTATTTGATATCGTCCGGGATATATTTAATATCGATGAAGATTTGATATTTGCCTATTTAAATAAAAAAAAGAAAGACTAGGAGAAAAAGATGACTACAGATTTGCCAACACTAGAAGATTTAATAACTAAATTAAAACCTAATTTTACCGAAGAAGATTTACAAGACGTTGAAAGAGCTTATAAGTTCGCCGAAAAAAAACATGAAGGTTTAATGCGTCTTACGAATGAGCCTTTTATTACTCACCCCTTACAAGTTGCTTTAATATTAAGTGATTTACATGTTGATAAGATTACCATTATGGGAGCTTTATTACACGAAGTAATGAATAATGGGGATACGACGGAACAAGAATTAAATAAAGAATTTGGTCCCGAAATAACTAATATTGTCAAAAGTATTAGTACGATTAATAAATTAGAACTTCCCGATGAAAAAGAATCTTCAGCTATTTATTTACGGAAAGTTTTAGTGGGCCTTGCCGAAGACGTAAGAGTTTTATTTATAAAATTAGCTGATCGTTTGCACAATATGCGCACCATTTGGGCGGTTTGTCCAGAAAAACAAAAGAAAAAAGCAAACGAAACCATGTCCGTTTTAATACCTATTGCTCATCGTTTGGGCATTTACTCAATTAAAAGTGAATTAGAAGATTTATGTTTACGTTATTTAAAACCAGATGTCTATGAAGATATTTTAAAAGAATTACATGAATCAGTCGATGAATTACAAGATGTCTTAGAAACTATGCAAGATAGTATTTCCGCGATGATGATTGAACATGGTTTAAAGTTTACGATTAAAAGTCGTGTTAAAAGTGTTTATAGTATTTATAAAAAATTAGAAAAAGGAAAAAAATGGAGTGAAATCTACGATATTTTAGCTTTGCGATTAATCGTGGAAAAAGAAAGTGATTGTTATTTAGCCATTGGTCTTATCCATTCTAAATACCATCCGCTACCTAATCGTTTTAAAGATTATATTGCCATGCCCAAAGAAAATATGTATCAATCTTTACATACCGGTGTTTTTGGTACTGATGGCCATATTTTTGAAATTCAAGTAAGAACTCATGAAATGGATGAATTAGCAGAAAAAGGAATCGCTTCCCATTGGTCTTATAAAGAAAAAGGAACGAAAAAAATCCAAAGTATGATGGAACAAAAATTAGAAATTTTTAGAAATATCATCGATTCTTATAAAGAAAATGATAATGATGAAGATTTCTTAAGCAATGTTAAAAGTGATGTCTTAGGAGAATTTATTTATGTGTTTACTCCCGATGGTGACGTAATCGAATTACCTAAAGGATCGACACCGATTGACTTTGCCTACCGCATTCATTCCAAAGTAGGGGATACCGCTGTCGGAGCTATTGTCAATGATGAAATAGTACCTTTGTCTTATGAATTACAAGATGATGACGTTGTCAAAATTAATACCAACAAAAATTCGACGCCGAGTCAAGAATGGTTAGAGTTTGTTAAAACGAGTGGTGCTCGCAGTAAGATAAAATCTTTCTTTAGTAAACAAGAACGCAGTCGCTATATCGAAGCTGGTAAAAATATGTTGGAAAAAGAATTGAGAAAACAACATTTATCTTTTGCAGAAATATTTAGTGCCGAAAAATTAGCCAAAATTCAAAAAGATTTAAAATTTAATGACTTAGAAGATATATATTTTGCGATTGGTTCTTTTCGCTATACTCCCGGTTATGTCATTCGGCTTTCCACCGAAGAAAAACAAGATATCACCGATGCCTTAACTTTAACGTCAACTCCTAATAAACAAACTTCGAAAATTAAAAATAAAAATGATATTGTCGTCGATGGTTATAACGACCTATTAATTACTTTAGCTAAATGTTGTAAACCCGTTAAAAATGATAAAATTATCGGTTATATTACTAAGGGTGAAGGTATAACTGTTCATCGTTGTGATTGTCCGAATATCTTAGCTAAAAAAGAAAGGTTAATCAATGTTTCTTGGGATGAAGAAACTGTTGAAAACGAATATCTAACTGATGTCTATATTGAATGCTTGAATGACAAAAACTATGTCGCTGATTTAATTAATAAAGCTTCGACTAAAAATGTTAATGTCATATCTTTTCGGAGTAATGAAACTAGTGATCAAATGATTTATACTTTTACCATCAAAGTAAAAGATGCAACCCAATTAAATGAATTTTTAAATAGTTTATATGCTTTACCATTTGTGAAAAAGGCAGGTCGAAAAATATGAGAGTAGTGGTGCAAAGAAGTAAGGATTCCAAAGTTTTGGTGGGTGGCAAAATTGTTGGGCAAATTAATTTTGGTTTAGTTCTTTTAGTAGGATTTAGTACTACGGATACTATCGATGATATTAATTATATGGTTAAAAAAATTTTAGGATTAAGAATATTTGCTGACGAAAAGGGCGTTATGAATAAAGATATTAGAGAAGTAGAGGGCGAAATATTATCAATTAGTCAATTTACCCTTTTAGCTGATACTAAAAAAGGGAATCGTCCATCTTACATACATGCGATGAAAGGTAGCGAATCTAGTAAACTGTATCAATTATTTAATGAAAAATTGCAAGAGTATGTTCCCGTTCAAACAGGAATATTTGGAGCAGATATGCAAGTTGTCATAAATAATGATGGCCCTGTAACTATTTGTTTAGATTCCAAATAAAAATATTTTACTAAAATAGAAAGAGAAGGGTGAATTGAAAGTATGGTAAGTGCCAAACAAGTAGCAGAATATTTTCTTTCTAAAGATTCAGAAAGAAAACTTTTTAATCACAATAACGAAAGATTAAATGATTATTTATTTTTAGCTCAAGTTGTTCATTTAGCTAAATATGACTCCAAATTATTTGCTGATGATTTTGTAGCCTATGATAATGGACCTATTGTTGAATCAATAATGAATTTAGATAATGAACTAATTGGCCATAACGATGAAAATATTAATGAAATAACAAAAGCTTTTTTAGATAAAATATATTTGTCTTTAGAAAATGCATCATGTGAAGAATTACGAAAAATAATTTATGAAGATCCGGAATGGCAAACTATAAATAAAGAGACATCTAATGTAATGAATTTAGAAAAAAATATTGATGAATATAAAAAAAGATATAAGGGATTAATTGAAGCGTTAAAAATATGAGTAAATATTTATATTGATAAAGTAGCGTAGGATTCTACGTGTTCTCTTGACTTTAAAAATGAAAAGTAATAAAATAAGCATATGATTTATTTCT
>CAZQAO010000013.1:6276-18677 GCA_964591225.1 uncultured Muribaculaceae bacterium
TGTTCTCTTGACTTTAAAAATGAAAAGTAATAAAATAAGCATATGATTTATTTCTATGGAAAAGAAGAGTATATCTAGAGATTTTTAAAGAGAAGGCTAGTGGGTGCAAATGCCTAAAAATGTTTAGATAGAAAGACAGCTTTTCAAAACATAGAACGCAAAAAATGCGATAAATTTTAAGAGAGTACCTAGTAAAGTAAGGTGGCACCGCGGAAATTATTTCGTCCTTACATTTATTAGGTTTTTTTAGTTTAAGGAGGAATAAAAATGATTGCAAAACCAAAAGGAACTTATGATGTTTTAGGTTCTGATGCCGTTAAATTAGTAAAAATAAATCAGTTAATTAATTATTTTTGTGATTTTTATAATTATGAATATATAAGAACTCCTATCTTTGAATCTAAAGAATTATTTCATCGTAGTGTCGGAGATTCGTCAGATATTGTTACTAAAGAAACTTATGATTTTAAAGATCGCAGTGATCGGGAGTTAACTCTTCGTCCGGAGGCAACCGCGGGAGTTGTTCGTTCCTTTATTGAAAATAAGTTATATGGTGAACCTTTACCCCGAAAGTTTTTCTATAGTGGCACTATGTATCGTTATGAAAGACCAGGTAATGGTCGGTATCGCGAGTTTACGCAATTTGGAGTGGAAGTTCTAGGTAGTAATGATCCTGCTATCGATGCGGAAGTAATTTCGCTTCCTTATCGTTTATTTGAAGAATTAGGATTTAAAGATTTAACTGTGAAAATTAATAATTTAGGTTCAAAAACTGATCGGGATAATTATCGTCAAGCTTTTCAAGATTATTTAAAACCCCATATTCATGAATTATGTAGTGATTGTCAAAAACGGTTTGCAACTAATCCTTTACGTATCTTAGATTGTAAAGTTGATGCCAATAGTGATATTTTAAAAAATGCTCCTAGTATTTTAGATTATCAAAGTAAAGAATCGAAAGAAAGATTTGATAAAGTATTAGAGTATTTAACATTCTTAGATATTGATTATGAAATAGATGATAAGTTAGTACGAGGACTAGATTATTATGATTATACCGTGTTTGAAATTGTTTGTGATAAAGAAGTACTAGGTGGAGCTAGGACGATTGCTGGGGGCGGTCGTTATAATGATTTAGTAGAAAATCTCGGCGGACCAAGTACTCCTTGTATGGGTTTTGCCAGCGGTTTAGAGCGCGTAATGTTAGCTATGGATAGTGATTATTTAGGAGAAAAACGCCCTTTAGATTGTTATATTCTCTATGTCAATGAAGAAGAGAAAATGAAAGCTATTACTTTAGCTCAAGATTTACGGATGTCGGGAGTTTCAGTCGATTATGATACGACGGGAAGATCTTTGAAAAGCCAATTTAAAGAAGCTGATCGCAATCATGCTGAGTTATTAATTATTTTAAATAGTGATGATTTAAATAAGGGTTTAATTACCGTTAAAGATAATACTACTAAAGAAGAAACTAAAATCGATGAAAATGAAATTATTGATTACATTGTTTCTAATGGATAGGAGATTATTATGGATTTAAAAGAGATATGGATGGATACCAATAAATATTTAAATACTACAGTTTCGCTAGATGGTTGGGTTAGAAATCATCGCCGCCAAAAAGAGTTTGGTTTTATTGATTTTAGTGATGGGACGTGTTTTAATCATTTACAAATTGTTTATGATAAAACTTTACCTAATTTTTTAGAAGTTAGTAAAGTCTTAGTCGGTAGTGCTCTGCATATTGAAGGCAAGTTAGTTCCCTCTAAAGGTAATCAAGAAGTGGAATTAGAAGCTACTAAAATTGTCGTAGTGGGTTCTTGTAGTGAAGATTATCCTATTCAACCGAAAAGACATACTCGCGAATTTTTAAGAGAAGTAGCTTATTTAAGACCGCGAACTAATCTTTTTCAAGCTGTCTTTCGGGTGAGAAGTGTAGCAGCTTATGCTATTCATGAATACTTTCAAAATCATGGCTTTATTTATTTTCATGCTCCTATTTTAACAGCTAGTGATTGTGAAGGAGCGGGTGAAATGTTTCAAGTAACTACTTTACCACTAAATAAAGAAGCTGATTATAGTAAAGATTTCTTTGGTAAAATGACTAATTTAACAGTTAGTGGTCAATTAGAAGCCGAAACCTTTGCCATGGCTTATAAAAAAACGTATACTTTTGGTCCGACTTTTCGGGCGGAGAATTCGAATACGAAAACCCATGCGGCAGAGTTTTGGATGATTGAACCAGAAATGGCTTTCTGTGATTTAGATGGCGATATGCAAGTAATGGAAGAAATGTTAAAATATGTCGTTTCTAGTGTTTTAGAGAAATGTCCCGATGAAATGCAATTCTTTGATCAATTTGTGGAAACCGGCATCATTAATAAATTAACGAAATTAGTTAATAGTACTTTTACTAGAATTGATCATGAAGAAGCTATTACAATTCTGAAAAAAGCTGATGTTAAATGGGAGTTTGCCCCCGAATATGGTGAAGATTTAGCTAAAGAACACGAAAAGTATTTAACGGAATATTTTGATGGTCCGGTGTTTATTAAAAATTGGCCGAAAGATATTAAAGCCTTCTATATGAAGTTAAATCCGGATGGTAAAACGGTGGCAGCTGTGGATTTAGAAGTACCTGGAGCCGGAGAATTAATGGGTGGTAGTCAAAGAGAAGATTCTTACGAAAAGTTAGTAGCACGGATGCAAAAACTAAATATGAATAGGCAAGAATTAGATTGGTATGTCAATTTACGGAAATATGGTACTTGTCCTCATGCGGGGTTTGGTATGGGCTTTGAACGTTTATTAATTTATCTTACAGGAGTCGATAATATTCGCGATGTGATTCCGTATCCCAGAACTCCTGGTAATTGTGATTTTTAAAGGATATAAAAATGACTACAAAGAAGTTTAAATATTTACCTAAAAGTAAGAAAGCCTATATATTAGCTTTAGCTTTAACCCAAACTCTCGCTGTTGCCAGCTGCAATACCGATTCAGAAATATATTCTAAAGAATTTCCTAAAATCGAACAAGATCATTCTTTAGAACATTTCTATGCCGATACCTTAGCTTTTTTACCCCCTAACTTTGATTATCAAGAATTAAAAATAGTGACACGTAATCCTGCTTGTAATTTGCAAGCTGAGAACGATTATTTTTTCATTAGTACCAAGCAATATATTGAATGTGATATAGATAAGGCGATTTATAAAAAATATCCCCGCTTAACTAATCAAAATGATTATGTCGTCGATTATGAGTTGGCAAAAGAAGATTTCTATATGATTCCTTGTGGAGTTCATCTTGATAAGTCTATTAATAAGTTACCAGATGATGACATTACTTTTCGCTATGGTATTTTCGAATTAGCTGATATATTAAGCTCTGATTTAATAAAGGATAGTTATTCCTTAAAAGATTTGGCCCAAATTGAACTCCAAATTAATAAATCCGATTATCAGTTGGAAACGTTAGATGCCACAAAAACCTATTTGTTTTCTTCTTTAATCCTTTTAGAAGATGAAAGTGCTCCTAATCAAAAACTATATTTAGTGAATCCCGAAGAATTTATTTTAACAGCAGAACCTTTAACTACTTATGAAGATTATCAAACGGGTTACCAATGTTATCGGTGTCTTACTTTAGATAAAATTATTTATGAAAAAATAAATCTTAATACTAAAACTCAAGAAATAACCTATAATCGAAGTAATACTTTAGATGATGAAACTAGTTTATATATTACCAATATAGGTGCTTACTTACCAGATTATTTAATTAAAAATGAATGTGATTTAACTAATTTAAAACAGATAGAAAATTATTTTAATGAAAATAAAGAGGAGCTTTTTGCTCCAAGTCCTAATCGAACTAAATAAGAAAGGAAAATAGTATGAAACAATATAATAATGGAGAATTTAGAAAAAAAGATATTAATCAAGAATATACCGTCTATGGTTGGGTTAATAAAAGAAGAGATATGGGGGGAGTTATCTTTGTCGATTTACGCGATCGTTCCGGTTTTTTACAAGTCGTTTTTAATCGTAGTTTTTTAAAAAATGATTTTAGTTTAGCAGAGAGTTTAAAAAATGAGTATTGTATTAAAGTAACCGGAAAATTACTAGCTAGAACTCCCGATATGATTAACCCGAAAATTCCTACCGGCGAAGTAGAGTTAATGGTCGAGAATTTAGAAATATTAAGTGAAAGTGATGTTTTACCTTTTAATGTCTATGATAACGAAACTGAAGTAAATGAAAATATTGCTTTAAAATATCGGTATTTAGATTTACGTCGGGAGAAATTAAAAAATAATATTTTAGTTCGGCATCAAGTTATAACTAGTGCTCGGGAATATTTAAATAGTTTAGGATTTATTGAAATCGAAACTCCTATTCTTTGTAAATCGACTCCCGAAGGAGCTAGAGATTATTTAGTGCCATCCCGGATTAATAAAGGCTCTTTTTATGCTCTTCCTCAAAGTCCCCAAATATTTAAACAACTTTTGATGGTGTCAGGCTTTGAACGTTATTATCAAATTGCCAGAAGTTTTCGGGATGAAGATTTAAGAAGTGATCGCCAACCGGAATTTACGCAAATTGATTTAGAAATGAGTTTTGCGAGCGAAGAAGATGTCTGGAACGTAACTGAAGGCATGATTAAAAAAATTGTTCATGATGTTAAAAATATTGATTTACCTGATTTTCCTCGGATTACTTATCAAGAAGCCATGGATAGATTTGGAAGTGATAAACCAGATACCCGTTTTGGTATGGAACTTTTAGATTTAACGACTATTTTAAAAGATACTAATATGAATGTATTTCGTAATGCTATCGAAAAAGGCGGCATTGTCAAATGTTTAGTAGTTAAAAATAATGGTGATAAATATTCGCGAAGTGATGTGGAACATTTAACTGATTTTGTAAAAATCTATGGAGCTAAGGGACTTGCTTGGTTAAAGTATGACGATGATAAATTTAACGGGGTAATTGCTAAAAACTTAGAAGATGAAAAACTAGCTTTGATGAAAGAAAAACTAGGCATTGAAAATAATGATTTAATTTTAATTGTGGCCGATACGAAAAAAATAGTTTATGCCTCACTAGGGGCTTTAAGAAATAAGATTGCTCGGGAGTTACATTTAATTGATGAGGATAAATTAAATTTCTTATGGGTAACAGATTTTCCTTTCTTTGAATACTCTGAAACGGAAGGACGGTATAAAGCAGAACATAATCCGTTTACAATGGTTAAAGATATGGATACTATTACAGATCCCGAACATTGTATTTCGAAAAGTTATGATTTAGTTGTTAATGGTTATGAACTAGCAAGCGGCGGGGTTAGAAATCATCGCCCCAAAGATTTAGCGCGCATCTTTAAAGCTTTAGGTATTAGTGATGAGGAAGCCACAGAACGCTTTGGTTTTGTCTTAGAAGCCTTCAAATATGGAGCTCCTCCACATGCCGGAATTGCTCCGGGAGTAGAGCGGTTAGTAATGGTGTTAACTAAAACTAATGATATTAAAGATGTTATTGCATTCCCGAAAACTCAAAGTGCTAGTGATCTAATGAGTGAAGCCCCATCTGGAGTTCATGAAGAACAATTACAAGAACTAGGAATTAAAGTTGTAAAGGAGGAAGAAGATGAATAATTTTACCAAAGAATTAGTTGATAGTTTAGCTTTAAAATTATTAATTGGCTTAAGTCCGGAAGAAAATCAAATGGTTTTAGATGAATTTGCCATCATCGATGAAAATTTAGGCAAGTTAGAAATTCCCGGCTTAAAAGATGTCGAACCAATGACTCATTGCTTAGATGATTTCGTTTGTTCTTTAAGAGAAGATGAAAGTGAAGAATCAGTACCTATCGAAGAACTGTTAAGAAACTCTGACCAAGTAGAAGGAAGAGAAATTGAGGTACCAAAGGTGGTGGGCGAATGAGTTACATGGATAAGTCCATCGAAGAATTACATGCTTGTTTAAAAAATAAAGAAGTAACAAGTAAGGAATTAGTAGCCGAATCTTTGCAAAAATCTCATGAAGTACAAGCCAAATGTAATGCCTTTGTAACGATTTTAGATGATGCTCAAGGGTGCGAAGTAACTGATAACTTACTATCCGGAATTCCCTTTGGAATAAAAGATAATTATTCTACCAAAGATATTTTATCGACTGGTTCTTCAAATACATTAAAAGATTATGTGCCATTTTTTAATGCGACAGCAGTAGAGAAGTTATACCAAGCAGGAGCTATACCGGTTAATAAAACCGTGTTAGATGAATTTGGTATGGGAGGTACGGGTACTACTGGTCATACCGGAGTAGTAAGAAATCCTTGGGATTTATCACGGAGTTGTGCGGGGTCGTCTGCTGGTAGTGCTTGTGCGGTCGCTAGTGGCGTGTATCCTTACGCTTTAGGAAGTGATACGGGTGATTCGATTCGCAAACCTGCTGCTTATTGTGGTATCGTCGGTTTTAAACCCACTTATGGGATGATTTCCCGGTATGGCTTGTTTCCTTTTGCTTCTAGTTTAGATCATTGTGGTGTATTAACGCGATGTGTTAGAGATGCGGCAATCGTAGTCGATGCAATGAAAGGAATTGATAAAAACGATATGACTAGTTGGGATTCTAGTAATATTCATTTATTAGAGTCATTAACTAAGAATGTTAAAGGCAAGAAATTATGTTATATCAAAGAAATTTGTGATCTTAGTAATTATGAAAATCCTTCCCCCGAATTAAAAGCCCATTTAGAAAATTTTCAAATGGTTATTGAACAAATTAAAACTTTAGGAATCGAAGTAACCGCAGAAAGTGTCGATAAAAAACTTTTAGAAGCCGAACCAAGTGTCTATGTAGCTATCTCTTGTGCAGAAGCAACTAGCAATATGTCTAATTTAACTGGTATTATCTTTGGACCTAGAGGTAAAGGCGCTAATATTAATGAAGTGATGATGGATCATAGAACGCATGGTTTTTCACCCTTAATCAAACGTCGGTTTGTCATTGGCTCTTATATATTACAAAAAGAAAATCAAGACCGTTATTTTAAAAATGCCCAACGAGTTCGCCGGTTATTAGTAGATACTTGGAAAAAACTTTATGAAACTTATGATGCGGTTATTTTGCCAGTCGGTAGTGGTCCGGCGAAACACTTAGATAGTTCGCAAGATATTTTAACGAAAGATACGGCGATATTAGAAGAACACTTACAAATAGCTAATTTTGGGGGTTTTCCTTCCATTACGATTCCTGATGGTTTTATTAATGATTTACCCGTAGCTTTAAATATAACGGGTAATTGTTATGAAGATGCTAAAGTATTAGATATTGCTTATGCTATTGAATCAATCTTAAATTATCAAAATCAAATTGCAAAGGAAGTGAAATAATGGGCAAATATAAAGCAGTTATTGGTCTAGAAATGCACTGTGAATTAAAAAGTAATTCTAAAGTATTTTCTAGTGCTCGTAATTCTTATAACGAAATACCGAATGATAATGTTCGTCCGGTAGATATGGCTTTTCCAGGTACTCTTCCCGTTGTCAATAAAAAATGTGTTCGCGATGCCTTAATGATGAGTATGGTTCTTAATTGTGAGCAACCAGAATATATGTATTTTGATCGGAAAAACTATTATTATCCGGATTTACCTAAAGGGTATCAAATTACCCAAATGGCTGCTCCTGTCGGCGTTAATGGTCATATTGAAATTGAATGTGATAATAAACGCATTCCCATTCTTATTCACGATATTCACTTAGAAGAAGATGCGGCAAGTTTAGATCACTACTATGATACATCTTGTATCGATTACAATCGGGCGGGAGTTCCTCTATTAGAATTAGTAACCGAACCTTGTTTACATAGTGCTAAAGAAGCGGTGGCTTTTCTAGAACATATGCGCAGTGCTTATAAATATTGTGGTGTTTCGGAAGCTGATACCAAAAAAGGCCAAATAAGATGTGATGTTAACGTATCAATAATGGATGAAGATGCTAAGGAATTGGGAACGCGGGTAGAAGTTAAAAATATTAATTCTTTTGGCAATGTTTATGATGCTATTAACTATGAAATTGAGCGGCAAAGTAAATTAAAAGATGAAGGTCGCTATGATGAAGTAGAACAAGAAACAAGACGTTTTGATGAAGAAACCGGAACGACTATCAGGATGCGTAGTAAAGTAGATGCTATTGATTATAAGTATTTTGTCGATCCTAATATTCCTAAATTTAAAATTACGGAAAGTTGGTTAGCCGAAATAAGAAAAAGTATTCCGCCACTTGCTTTAGAACGGAAAGATAAATATATGAGTACTTATGGACTTAGCGATTATGATGCTACGGTTATCGTTAAAGAAAAAGAGTATGCGGATTATTTTGAAGAATGTATTAAAATAGGCATAGATGCTAAAGTAGCGAGCAATTGGTTAACAACGCAAATACTAGGAGAAATTAATCACGAAGAAATAACTTTAGAAGAATTCTATCTTACTCCTAAGTTATTAAAACAAATTATTGAGGCTTTAGAAAAGGGGACAATTTCTTCTAAACAAGCCAAAGAAATATTTTATAAATCCGTAGAAGCTAAGAAAGAACCGAAAACATTTATTAATAATGATATGGCGCAAATTTCGGATGAAAACACTTTAACTACTATTATTGATACGATTATTACTAATAATCCTGAGCAAGTAAAACAATATCAAAATGGTAAAGATAACTTATTTGATTATTTTGTCGGTCAAGTGATGAAAGAAACTCGGGGCAAAGCTAATCCGGTTTTAACGAAAGAAATTTTAAAGCAAAAATTACAATAATATTTATAGTAGCAAATGACTGATTGTCTATGATATAATAAAAAAAGATAAAGAGGTGTTGGCCATGTTTGGAAAAATTAAGTATATTGGCGAAAATATTGCCCATGTGGAAAATTTGGGGGGCGATGCGGGAACTTCTGATCTCATGAACGTAAATGTTATCTTTGAAGCTCCAGATCAAAGAATTTTAGGGGAAGTTACGGAAATAAATGCGGAAGATATTAAAATCCGGTTTTTAGGAGAATATATTGATAAACGTTATGTTAATGGAGTTATTCGTAAACCTTTGCTTTCTAGTAAAATCCGCGTTATTAATAGTGAAGAATTAATGGAATTAGTTGGTACGCAAAGTAATAAAGCCTTTACTTTAGGAGAAAGTGCCATTTATAAAAAATTTCAAATATGTCCCAATATTAACGAATTTTTTTCCAACCATTTAGCGATTTTTGGTAACTCCGGTAGTGGTAAATCTTGTGGTGTAGCCAGAATTATTCAAAATGTCTTTAGTAATCCGAATATGCTTTCTTATAATGCCAATGTCTTTGTCTTCGATGCTTATGGAGAATATAAAAATGCTTTTGGCAGCATTAGTAAAATTAATCCTAATTATAGTTATAAATTTATTACGACTAATCCAGTGGAACCAGATGATTATTTACTGCAAATACCAGTTAATTTATTAGTTTTAGATGATTATGCACTACTTCTTCAAGCGACTAGTCATAGTCAACTACCTATTATTGAACGAACTATTCGTCTAGCTAAAATTTTTAGTCAAGATACCCCAGAATCTATCGGTTATAAAAATCACTTGATTGCTAAAGCTTTACTGGCTATTTTATTTAGTAATCAAACGACGGCTCGGAAGAAAAATGAAGTATTCCAAATTATTGAGGTATGTCATACAAAAGATTTTAATTTTGATAGTCAAATCGCTGGCCTTGGTTATACGCGAACTTTTAGTGAATGTTTTGAAATTGATTCCAATGGTAATTTTGGAGAGAGTGTTTTAATTACAGATTATATTTTAAAACATATTGAGGATTCTTACGAAGAGATGGAAGAACCCAAAGAATTTAGTTATTCGCTCGCCGATTTTGCTAAAGCTCTAGAATTTACTATGATTAGTGAAGGATTCCAAAACAATAGTAATATGTTTAATGATGCAATGATTTTAAAGGTTCGTTTAAGTACGATTTTAAATACTAAAGTTGGTAAATATTTTTCCAATAATGGTTTTATTACTCTAGAAAAATTTGTTAGTAGTCTCGTTATTAAAAATAATAAAAAAGCTCAAATTATTAATATTAACTTAGAAGATGTCGATGATACGTATGCTAAGGTTATCGTCAAAATTATGGCGCGGATGTTCTTTGATTTTTGTAAAGGTTTAAAACAAAGAGCTAGTATTCCTTTCCATCTATTCTTAGAAGAAGCTCACCGGTATATTCAACAAGATAATGATACTTATTTACTAGGTTATAATATCTTTGATCGAATTGCCAAAGAAGGGCGGAAGTATGGAACATTACTGGGCATAATTAGTCAAAGACCTGTCGAAATATCCGATACAGTTATCTCACAAGTATCTAACTTCTTAATCTTTAAAATGACGCACCCGAAAGATATAAAATATATTGAAGAAATGCTTCCTAATATCTCTGCAGATGTTATTGAAAAACAAAAAACTTTACAACCAGGTAATTGTGTCGGTTTTGGTAGTGCTTTTAAAATTCCGATGATTATTAAATTAGAATTACCTAATCCCTTACCTTACAGTTCTAACTGTGATGTATCTGGAACTTGGAATGTGCATAAAGAGGCTTAGAAAAGTCTTTTTTTAATAAAAACTTTGCAAAATAATTTTTTTATATTATAATAAAAAATACTGGAGGAATTTGAATAATGTTTATGAAAAAAAATAAAAATAATACTAATGCTAAGTTTTTTCAATTAAAAGATAAATTATCTTATAAAGAAATTATTGATAATTATTATTTAGATTGTGAAAATGTCATTGCTACTGATATTGATGATCGGATTATTCATTATCGCTTAGTTGGGGACGAATTAGTGGAAATGAATAGTTGGAATGGCATTTCGGTTTTATTTACATGTCATCCCTTGAATATTAATGGTTATTCTTTGGTAGAAGTAGCTAAAGGTTATGATTCTTTAGGAATGATTTATGATTATAAAAATGCGAAAGTAGTTATTCCTTTTGGTATGTGGCATAATATTAGTCATGCTAGTAACTATGAGGGCTTTTTAGCATCTTTTACTATATCTTCTCTTATAGATGATAATGATACTATTCGTTATCAAAATATGCTTACCAACGAATGGTTAGAAGAGAAATTTCAAGTTAGTGATGGAACTTATTATGCTATCATAAATTATGATGGTACCATTAGAGGTAATAAATTATTTAAAGGTGAAACTTTTGCTAAAACAACAGAAATTATCGATTTAGATGAATATGAATCTTTAGAAGACTTTAAAAAGCAAAGAATAGCTAGGTGTACTGAATTAAAAGATCGCCAAGTGGCAGAGTATCAACAAAAAATAGCCGCTCGGGAAGATAATAATCTTTCGCCTTATTTAGATAAAGAAGTGGCTCAAATATTAAAATTACGGAAAAAAATTGAATAATAAAAAATAAATATGGTATAATAGTAATACCTAAAGGATTATAGTTTGTTTTATATAAAACCGACTATGGATATGATTGGGAATCTAATTGGATTATGGTGTAGAAGACTAGCCCATCAAGTGTTGCTAGGATCCTAAAGTAGTTCATGTGATGCCCACCTCGCGTGAGCGGGTTTTTATCCTAACAGACTTCTTCCTTTGGGTTTTTTATTGGTTTGAGGTGAAGAATATGTTTGAAAGAACACTCCAAATAATAGATGACAATATATTTAAACGGATGCAACAAGTAAAAATATGTTTAGTGGGTATCGGCGGAGTAGGTGGATCGGCTTTAGAAGCTTTAGTAAGATTAGGATTTGTAAATATTACTATCATCGATCATGATTATATCGAAGAAAGTAATTTAAATCGGCAAATTATTACTAATACCCACAATATTGGCAAGTTAAAAGTAGAAGAAGCTAAAAAGAGAGCTTTAGCTATCAACCCTCAAGTTAATATTAAAACTATTTCCTCATTCTTAAATGAAGATAATATTGATCAAATCTTAGAAAATCAATACGATTATATTTTAGATGCTTGTGATACGGTGGCGACAAAGTTATTGTTGATTCAAAAATCTTTAAATAATAATTTTAAACTAATTTCAGCAATGGGAACAGGTAATCGTTTTAATCCCATGGATGTAGTTATCACTACTTTAGATAAAACTTATAATGATCCTTTAGCTAGTGTCATGCGGTCGTTATTACGTAAAAAGAAGTTGTCTTTAAAAATTCCTGTCGTCTGGAGTAGCGAAGTACCAGTTCATACTAATACTCGAAAACCGGGAAGTATTCCTTTAGTACCTCATATGGCAGGATTGTTAATGGCTTATTTTGTTTTAAATGATCTAAAAAAAACGATGTCTTAAT
>CAZQAO010000014.1:0-5016 GCA_964591225.1 uncultured Muribaculaceae bacterium
ACATTTAGAAAAGTAGGAGTCTTATTAACTATATAATAAGCATTTTGATAAATTAAATCTTTTTCTTCATTTAGAACACCATACATAAAAACTTCGATATGATGAGTCTTAAAATAATCAATCATTCGACAAGTAGCTAGATTATTTAATAAACAAATAAAATCAAAAGAATATTGTTCTTCACTATTTAAAACATAATTTAAGACTCCTAATTTAGCTGGAACATGATATTCTTTTAATTTTTGGATAACATTATTATGAAAACTCATAATATAAATATTTTTATTTTGATACTTAGTAATTATTTTAATAAAATTGGGATAAGAAATACGAACATCTTTTATTTCTAATAACATAATTTTATTGGTATTTAGTTTTAAAACATCACTTAAACTAGGAAGATTATATTCGTGTTTTAATTCTTTTAAAGTTTTAAGTTTAATTAAATCTTGATTAATAAAAGCATTATGATTTACTACAAATTGGTTATCTTTAGTTTCTCTGACATCAAATTCAAAACCTGCAAAAAATTCTTCATCAATAGCATTTTGAAAAGATGCGAGAGTATTTTCCTTTATTTTATTTGTTCTTAAACCCCGATGTGCTATAAATTTCAAAAAAATCACCTAGTTAAATATACTAGATGATTTTTATTTTAGACTTCTTTTTATGAAATAAAAGACGATGACAGAGTATAATTAGTAATAAACAAACACTAGGAATAATATATTGTTTATTTTCATAAATAAATTTATTTTTAATTTCCGGTTCCATAACAGGAGCAGAAGATACAACTTCATTACTATTTTTTAAGATATAAAAGTGATAATCTAACTGATCTTTATCTTTTATAACACTTAAAGTAACCATAGAATCATTTTCTAAATCTTGATTATTATTAACAGCAACTGTTACTCCTTCTTCAACTTCGTAATTAAAATCAACTTGAAAAGTACTATCATCTAAAGTAATAGTATATTCAGTATTATATTTATCAAAAGGGAGCGATAATTCTCCATTTTTAATTTGGAGATTTTTTAAATATATATCTTCGGCATAGACTAAACTAGGAAAGATAAAAAAAAGAAGAAGTATTATTTTTTTCATAAATCACCTAATTCTATATCATTTTTATTAATATTTCATTCATTACATATAGTTTGTCCGGATTTATAAAAATATTTCCTTTTTTTAATATTAAATCTTTATTTTTTAAAAGGGGTTTTATAGGATAAGCTTCTTCCATTTTAATATGATATAATTTTTCGAACTCTGTTAAGTTAATTCCTTTAATAAGACGAAAACCTAACATTAAATGATTATCCATAATATCTTTTTCGGTTAAAATATTTTTTTCATTGCTATAATCTCCAGCAAAATATTTGGATAACGATCTTGTATTAGTATAACGAATTTTATCGACGTAACCAGAAGCTGAAGGACCAAAACCATAATATTCTTCATTATGCCAATATTTTAAATTATGAATCGATTCATTACCTTTTAAAGCAAAATTACTTATTTCATAATGATCATACTTTTTCTTTTTTAATAAATTACAAATAGCTTTATACATTAATGATTCTGTTTCTTCATCTACTTGTTTATAATTGCCAATATATAAAAGAGTATTAGGTTCAATCATTAAACTATAAGTACTAATATGATTTGGTTTTAGTTTTAATATCATTTTTAAATCTTGTATTACAGATTCAACAGTTTCAAAGTCAAAGCCATAGATAAAATCAACATTGATATTCATAAAACCATATTTTCGACATAAAATCATTTTTTCTAAAGCATCTTCAAAAGTATGGTCACGACCCATATATTTTAATTTTTGGGCATTTAAAGATTGAATCCCAATAGAAAGACGATTGACACCATTTTCTTTTAATTTACTCAGTAATTCCTCCGTGATATCATTAAGATTACATTCAAAAGTAAATTCTTGTAAATTAGGACTATTTAGTCTTTTTAAGATTGTAAAAAAAGTATCTAAATATTTACTTGGTAAAACGGAAGGAGTTCCTCCTCCAACATAAATAGTATCTATTTCTTCATTCATATAGATATCATCAATTTCATCTTGTAAATTTTTTAAATAAAGATTAACCCAGTGTTCATTATAAAATGTTTTACAAAAATCACAATAAGAACAAATTGTTTTACAAAATGGGATATGAATATATACTCCTTTTGCCATTATTAACTTCTCTCCCTTATTTTTTCATTCCTTCAAACTCTTCTAATAATTGCCATTCTTTTTCTGGTATCTCAATATTTTCTAATACTTTTAACATTTCTTCAGTACTAAAATGTTCGGTAGCCATCACAAAAAGAACAGTTCTTATTTCTTCAGAAATATCTTTTAATTCGGTATTTTGACTCGTTGTAATAGTTTGTAACTTAGCCATAGCTACCATTAATCTTTGATGTAACTCTGTTATTTCTTCTTTTCGCTCCATATTATTCACTCATTTTTAATTTTCGAACATATTCTTTAATAAATATTTGATTGTTTTTATAACAATAATCATTAAATCTTTCTATTTTTTCTTTAAAAATAGGATTTTTAAGGGCTAGTTCAGTTTCCATTTTATTTAAAGTTTGATGAGATCTTTTTAAAATACTTGCACCATTTCTAAAAGCCACAGCATATTTAAGACGAAATCTCGCAATAGCTTCTTTTTCTTCTTCGGTTAGTTCTTGAACTCTTTTATCTAAGGTTTTACTAACGACATAATCATCAATTAAATGCATGTGTTCTTTAATTTCGTTTCTAATTTCTGCGATTTGGTAATTATCTTGTTTCTTTTTAGCTAACCCTAGTTGTTGATATAACAACTTTCTTTTCTTTAAATATTGATATCCTTTGACATAAGCTACCCGAGCATTAATTTCTTCTTCATTAATAGTTTCGTTATTTAATATATATAAGGGAAATTCGTATTTTTCCAATTGATTAAAGGTACTTTCAATATCTTCGCTGTCAGTTTTTAATAACTTGGCCATATTTTGGTAAGAAATACGGTAAGTAAGAGCTAACAAAATTAATTCTTCGATTTGATTGTATGATAAATCATTTATTTTCATAATTCTCTCCTTTATTTATCTTCTTTTAATATTTCTAAGAAGGCTTCTTTCGGAACTTCAACATTTCCTAACATTTTCATCTTCTTTTTACCTTCTTTTTGTTTTTCTAGTAATTTTCTTTTTCGAGAGATATCTCCCCCATAGCATTTAGCCAAGACATTCTTTTTCATTGCACTAATATTTTCTCGAGCAATAACTTTCGAGCCTACACTCGCTTGAATTGGTACTTGAAACATTTGTCTGGGAATAATTTCTTTTAATCGTTCCACAATTTTTTGGCCTCTTGCATAAGCCAAATCTTTATGTACAATAGTTGATAGTGCATCAACCGGTTGACCATTTAATAATATATCCATTTTAACTAATTTACTCTCTTTATATCCCGAAATTTCGTAATCAAAAGAGGCATAACCTTTAGTAGTACTTTTTAGTTTATCAAAAAAATCATAAACTATTTCTGATAAAGGAATTTCATAATGAATATTTACTCTCGTCGGATCTAAATATTCCAAAGAATGATATATTCCTCTTTTATTTTGACATAATTCCATTATTGGTCCAATAAATTCACTAGGAACAATAATATTAGTATAAATATATGGTTCTTCAATTTTTTTAATGTATGTCGCATTAGGCATTTTATTGGGAGAATCAATATATTCTAATTCTTGATTAGTTTTTAAGACTTTATAAATAACACTAGGACTAGTTACGATAATATCCAGATCAAACTCCCGTTCAATTCTCGTTTTTATAATATCCATATGCAAAAGACCTAAAAAACCAACCCGAAAACCAAAACCCAAAGCATCAGAAGTTTCTGGTTCATAAGTTAAAGCCGCATCATTTAATTTTAACTTTTCTAAAGCTTCTTTTAAAGCTTCATATTTATTCGGTTCAATAGGAAATATTCCCGAATAGACCATCGGTTTCATTTTCTTATAACCAGCTAAGGGAGTGGTAGCACTATTTTGTAAAGTAGTAATCGTATCTCCTACTTCAATCGAAGAAATATCCTTAATACTGGCAATTACATAACCTACTTCGCCACTTACTAATTCATTTAATTTTTCTTCTTTTGGGGTATGAACTCCGAGTTCTGTTACTTCATAACTAGCATTATTCGCCATCATTTTAATAACATCTTTATTTTTTAAAACGCCATCGACGATTTTAACTAACGCAACTACTCCTTTATAAGGATCGAAAAAAGAATCAAAAATTAAAGCTCTTAAAGGTTTATCCTCATTATTTTGCGGAGGCTTGATTCTAGTTACAATTGCCTCTAGTAATTCTTGAACCCCTTCTCCCGTTTTCCCACTCGTTAGTAAAATTTCTTCTTCTTTAAAACCTAAAACTGTTTTTAATTCATTTTTAACTTTTACTATATCGGCATTAGGCAAATCAATTTTATTAATAACAGGTATAATAGTTAAATTCATTTCCATAGCTAAATAAAGATTAGCTAAAGTTTGGGCTTCTATTCCTTGGGCAGCATCAACTACTAATATTGCTCCTTCACAAGCTGCTAAACTTCTCGATACTTCATAAGAAAAATCGACATGTCCCGGAGTATCTATTAAATTTAAAATATAATCAGTATCTTGATATTTATAATTTAAACGAACAGCATTTAATTTAATCGTAATTCCCCGTTCTCGCTCTAAATCCATGCTATCTAAAAGTTGGTCTTTCATTTCCCGTTTATCGACAGCACCTGTAAGTTCTAACATCCGATCAGCTAACGTACTTTTACCATGATCAATATGAGCAATAATTGAAAAATTACGTATTCTTTCCTGTTTCATAGTTAACACCCAAATTCCATTATACCTGATTTTAAGGAATATAGGAAGAAAAAATAGTTTCGCAAGAAAAAGCCAACCTTATTTTTAGGCTGGCTAAATATTATTTTAGTTA
>CAZQAO010000014.1:5116-18626 GCA_964591225.1 uncultured Muribaculaceae bacterium
TTCCATCTCAGCGGCATCTTTTACTAAGGCATCATAGAATTTTTGAACATATTCTTTAACATTAATCATGCTATTAATATTACTCAAATTATCTTCTACTTTTTGAAATCTAGCTTTTTTATAATCATCAAAACTATTATATTGTCCATTAGTAATTTTTTTAAGGGCCATTAAATCAGTTTTTTTACCTTTTTCATCAGGATGGATGTTACTAGCAAATTCTAGGAAGCCATTATCATATCCGGCATAACCTAAGAATTCATAAGATAACCATTTTAAGGAATAAGAATCAGGTCGACCATAATCATTATGTGGTTGATACCAGTGAACAGTATTGAATCCTTCACCACCATAAGAATTATCACCTCTAGTAGATTCTTTATATAATCCTGGAGCAAGCATTAATTTATTGTCATATAAATCACTAACTTTTGCTAAATGCATGTTTTCAAAATCTTCTTTAGTTATTTCTTTATATTTAGTTCTCTTATAAGCTAGATGTTTTTTCTCAGCATCATTTATGTAAGTAGCCTCATCTGGATAAGATATTTGAACTGCTAACTTAGATTGTAACTCAGGAGTTAATTGTAAGAATGCTCGACCTTCTAAGTAATCCATCATATAAATAGTATCAAATACTTTACCATAGAAGTCTTTTATCTTTTCAGGAGAATTAATTCTTTCTGGAGTAAGATTAGATCCGGCATGAAGATTACTATTAAAGTTAATGGATAAATTCATAGTTATTTCATTTTCACTAAATGATTGCATTAGGAAGTTATCAGCATAATCTTCGCCCCCAGCATCCCATCTTCGACCATTGTTTCTAAAGAATAACCGCGCATCTATATTATGAGCCGATTCATGAGACCAGGTTTTAAAGGTAACGTGACCAACATCAAACGTTCCATCAGTAGCTAGAGTACTATCTAAAATACCGGCGGCTTGCCACATAACAAGTTCACCATTAGCTCCGGCATTATTACCATCAGCTGTTCCCCATAATCCAACAACATCACTAAAGTTTTTATGATAAGGCTCATTAGTAGCATTAGAAATATTGAATGTAGTTGTACCATCAGGATTTTTAGTATATCTCTTATCTATTTGGAATACATGTAAATCATTAAATAATTTTTTATCTCCTAGAATAGAATAAGCAGTGGTATAATAAGCTTTCATTCTTCTAGTGTAAGTTTCAAGTCTTTCCTTAAAGGCTGCTACTTCTTCTGGATTAGTTGGATCTTTCATATAAACTCTTTGAGCTCCAATTAAGAATTGAGTTGGACCAGAAATTATATAGGCAGCTGTTTCCGGAAGTGTAAGAATTGGTAATACAAAATTGTAAACTCGGTAATTTTCTCCTCTTCTCGTATCAGCATTACTGAAATGATCCCATAAACTATATTGAATTTCTGGATGACCATCAACTGGTAACTCAGCTAAAATACCTTTAAATTGACTGCGAGTCCATTCCTCAATCGAATGATTACTCAACTTCGTAACTAGATATTCTAAAAAGTCTGGTATCCGTTTTAATTTAGTATAACTTGATAACAAATTAGTATATTTCGTACTAGTTTCATTACTATTAAAGCTAGCACCACTTGGATCAGCAAAATATAAACTAACGATTCGATCAAATGTTAAACTTTCATCAAAACCTTGCATGTTGAATAAGACAAAATCATAAACTTTCATGCCATCTATATCGACATCATAGAATCTTCTAAAATAGTTATAAGCATATAAAGCTTTTTCTATCTTATGATCTTTTTTAACTTCTCCCTCTAAATAACTATTAATAGCTTCATCATTAGTTGTATTTGTATAGTCACTATTAGATAAGAATTTTAAAACGAATTCTTTTAATTCTTTACTAGTTGTTTCATTATAGAAATCTTTAAAGATTCTATTATCAGCATTAGTAGTTAAAATATCTAAGTTATTAGTATAATCTAAACTCTTTAAATAATTAGTTAAATTATTAACTACTTGAGAATCAGAATTGATAATGTAGTGTTTATAATTATAATCTATATTTAAATCATTTATACGATAAGTAGCAACCATATCATAGGTTTTATCAAAAGTAACATTATATTCTTTAGATTTACCACTTTCAAAGACTATTTTTAATTTAGTTATTTCTTTTAAGTTAGAAGTTGTTAAATAAGTAACTATTTTACCATTATCTCCAATTGGAACAATATGACTTATTGTATCTTTTATTAATAATTCATCAGTAATTCCATTAGCACTTTGAATAATTTTATTATTATCATAATAAGGCATTAATTTTTGTAAATTTTTATATAAATTTTCTTTTGAGGCATCATAGTTAGTATTTTCTATAAATTCATTTTTAACAGTAAAATCTTCGCCTTTTAATACAGGTAAATTAGAATAACTTA
The DNA here is from genome assembly GCA_964591225.1 of uncultured Muribaculaceae bacterium. GTDB lineage: Bacteria > Bacillota_I > Bacilli_A > RF39 > UBA660 > MGBC108787. The sequence continues at coordinate 7,531 of CAZQAO010000014.1, forward strand.
TATTTTCTAACTCCCAAATACTACTATCAAAATGTAAAGTATCTTTGAAGAAATCAGATGTAATAGCATCTTTTTTAATAGTTTTAATATTGTTATCAGCATTACTAGTCATTTTTGATTCTTCTAATTCGTAAACGTTGGTAGCATTAATACCATTACCATGTACTCTTTTACCATTAGTACCATCTGCTAAACTTAATATATTATTAAATTTAGTATTATTTGCATTATTAGTATAACCTAAGATACCTGCTTTAGCAGTACCATTTCCATTATTCATAATTACATTACTATAACAGTTACTAAAACTTACGTTATTAGCTTGATTAACTTCTCCTACAATACCTCCAATGGCATCTAAATTACCTGATACACTAGAGTTACTAATATAACAATTGGAAATTACAGTTTTGTCATAAGCAAAGCCAATGAAGCCACCTGTTCTTTTTCCTCCTGAAACATTACTATTGACAATAGAAGAATTTTTAATTTCAGCACTAGTTCTTGTATCTCCAAACATAATACCTGTACCATCAATAGAATTATTAGCAGCAATATCACTATTATAAATATGAACATTATCTATCTTAATATTTGTTGCCGTATTAGCTAAAATACCACGAACATTACCACTTATTTTGGCATTTTCTAAAGTTAAATTTTTAATCGTTGTATTTGTTAAAGTTTTAAATAGTTGTTTGTCTAAATTATATATTTTATGATTATTACCATCAATAGTACCAGAATAAGTATCAAAATAAGAAATATCTTCTACATTAATTTTTCTAAAATCATAATCGTGAGTTAATGTAATATCTTCATTATTTTTAACTTGTTCTACTAACCGTTCAAATTCCCGAATTGGATTGGTTTCGTTACGATATTTACCATCTTTAAGTTCACCAAAATTAATTCGTAATTCATTAGTTTTATCACCATTTTGCGTTAAATATTCGCCGTCGACAATTAAGATTAACCAATTATCTTCTTCAATAGCTTTCTTTATTCTAGCATAAACTGATGGCGTATTTTCCATATGAATTAAAGCAAAGTAAGCTTTAACGTTTTGATTTATTTCCTCTGCTGTAGTTTCTATTACTTCAATACTACGATCTTGTTCAGTTTTATATAATTCGATATCGGTAATCTTTTTTAATTCAATATTATTTTTATCTAAAGAAATTAATTCATCTAGTAATATTACATTTTCATGATAATTATCACTATTTTGCTTACTATCGATATCTAAATCATAACTAGCAGTTAATTGAATTGTATATCTTAATATACCTTCTTCTTTAGGTATCTCAATATTTTCTTTATAGACACCATTATATAATTCACGCTTATTTTCGTCAGTAATTAATAAGTGAGCATCTCCTATTAATGATTTATCAGAGTCTTTTAATTTAATTGTTATTTTTAATTTATCTTCTAAGTCTTCATATTTATAATCACTTATTTTAATCTTATCTTTTAATACTTCTAAGTTAAATTTATAAGATTCATCTAAAGTAACTTTCTTACCATTATCTAAGATTACATCACTGATAACTATTTCTTTTTTACCAGAATTAGTATAACCCTTTAATATTAATTCATAATGATCTTCAAATTTAGTTAATGGATATTCTTTATTATCGATAATTACTTTACTAGCACTTGTTTCTAATTTTTCATCGATTCCACTAACGTTAAATGATAGTTTAATATCTTCATTCTTTTTAAAATATTGATTATCATTTTTACTTATTACTTTACCATCAGTAATATTAATATTTTGATAAATATTTTTAGGATATAAACCATATTTTACTTTTAATAATTCGCCATTTTGAATTGCGTTTTTATCTCCCGTAATATCATTTAAAGTATTAGTATCTAAGTCGTAGCTACCTTTAAATACTAAATCTAAATTAGTATCTTTAGGAATATTGTCAAATGTTACTTTATTATTACCTACATGGATTTCTTGCGTTTCATTATTTAATTCAATTGTACCATTAGTAAATTCATCTTCTTTAGCAGTTTTGTCTTCTACAACGTCAAAGTTGAAGGTTGCACTACCCTTTTCATAATCATCTGTAATTATTAAATTTTTAATTGTCGGAGCATCTTTTAACACATCGATAGTTATTTCTTTTGGAGTTACAGAATAGAATGCTTCTCTTTGATTATTAGATCTATTATTGGCTAATTGAACTCTAGTTGCTTTAAGTTTTAATATTCCCGCATCACTTGGAATGGTTACAACGGCTTTAGATTTCCAGCCACTTACAGGAGAAGCGATATAATTTAAACCATTAATGGTAATGCCATAAGCTCCTTGATAAATAGCTTGACCTTGTCTATTACCACTTTGGAATTTGGCAATCGCATCACTAACTTCAAGTTCAAAAGCTATTTGATAATTAGATTGGCCTTTGGTTGGGTATAAACCTTCATTACCTAAATTAGCATTATTATTATTTGTTATATATATATCTTTAATGTATATATCATTATCACTTCGAGTTAAAATTTCTTCTTCCCCTAAACTTTTATTAGTATAAACATATTGATCTGATAAGGCATAATTTCCTAAAACTTTAACAGTATAGAAGCCATCAGTATTACCATCATAAGATAAATTTAAACTAATAGTATCTTTATCTTTTAAATCGTCTTTAGACAATTTCTCTTGAGAGACAAATTTTCCAGTGGAATCAACTAAAGCAACATTTAAACTAGCAATGGTTTGATCAGCATCGACAACTTTAAAAGTTGTTTTTATCTCTTTATTAGCACTATTATCACTAATTTTTAAATCTTTAATCCGTGGTGATTCTTTTAAAACGGTATAGGTTAATTTATTAGATTTATAATCATCACCATTTTGAAACATTTTTAAAGTATCAAGAGTAATAGAATTAAGGGTAATAGTATGTTTTCCGGGCGTAACACTAGCATTGATTAAATCAATTTCATAACTATCTTCATTATTTTGAGTTACGTTATATTCTAATTCTTCCCCATTATCATTTTTGATTTTTGCAAATTCAACATTAGCTTTTTTAACATTAGTACTTTTGAAAGTTAAGACTGGTTTTTCCCCTGGATGCACTTCATCAGTTATACCAATATCATTTAAAACAAAATCGTAGTCACCACCAATAACAAAGTCATGTTCTAACATTTTTTCATTATTATAATGGTGTTTATCATCATTTTCATTACTATCAAGATTATAACTTCCTACTACTTCGAGAATATATTTTTCATCTTCTTTAACAGGAATATCAGTTATTTTATTAACTTTTTGTAATTTCTCACTTTTAATAGATTTACCACTTTTATCATAAACATTGATATTTCCCTCAATAAAAGCTTCGTCTTTATCAACTAATTCAAAAGTTAGTGTACCATTTTCATCATCTAAATCAAGTTTATTAATATAAGGAGTAGATTTTAAAACTTCTCTTTTAAATTTATATTTAAATGGTATCTCTTGCCGATTACTTAAAATAACATTAGTTATTTCAATTTCTAATTTACCGGCGATATCATTAGTACCAAGATTTACTGAATAAACGCCATCATCTAATATTGCATCATAATATTTATTATCTATTTTTACTTTAGTAATATATAAATCTTTTGGAGTAATATCAGCTTTAAAACGTAAAACTACTTCACTACCATTGGCAAAATAGATATTTTCGTTAGATATTTCACTTAATTCAACTTTACTTTGTTTATTGACATCATGTACAGTATGACCAGCATCATCAATATCTACATTACCATCGCCATTAGTATCAGGTTTACTTGGCTTGTTACTACTGCTATCTAAAAAATCAACGGTATGGGAATTACTTTCTTCCGTATTACTTTCGCTATCATTATTACTTGGATTATCAAGGGTATCAGTTTGGTCTTGTTTAGAACTTTCCTTATTTTCTGAATCTTTATGATCTTCACTAGATGTATTAACACCCTCTTTGACCGAATCAATATTAATTAAATATTCAATAATTTCTTTGGCATCATTATAAGTATGTTCGCCATCTTTATTAACATCATTTCTTCGATAACTAGCACTAGATAGTAAGACAACTAATAATAAAGCGATAACATCTAATATAAGGAAACAATAAAAATTTTTCTTCTTTTTAGGATATTTAATTTTAAAAATAATAGTAATAGCTACTAGCACGACAAATAAACCAATCGTAGTATAGATAATTGGTTTCATGGCTAAGGTAGTCGTAGTTTTATGTTCTTCATCCGCAAATATTTTATTTTCTGTATAGTTAGGTATGGCTTCTCCTTCTTTAGCATCACGAGTGACATTCATTTTAAGAGTAGACACCGGATAGGTAATTTTGCCCTCACCATAAGAAGCCGTAATATTGGTAAGAGCTACATTAGTATCGCCGACATTGGTATCTTCTTTAACCCGCAAACGAATGGCAAATAAATTATCAGTTATTTCTCCCGATTGGTTAATAACACCAAATTTATTATTTTGGGCATTATAAGTAACGTCGACTGAATTATCGCTCGAAAAATCTTCATCAGCGATCTTTTCAAAAACATTTTCATCATACTTTAACGTCGCGATTAACGCATAAGCTTTGGCATCATCAGGTAAAGATGCCCGAATCGTAATTTCATCGCCAGCCACTAAATCAGTTTGGCTAGTTTCTAGAGTAATTTGTTTGGAATTACCCTTAGCAAAGACATTAGGTGTTAAGAAAGTGAAAACAGTCATTAAAATTGTCAAAATTCCTTTGGCTAATTTTGATTTTTTCATTTTTTTAAATACCTCCATAAAAGTTATACATGTATAATATCTCATAATTTTAGGCCTTTTTCAAGTCCTTTTTAAACATTATAGACATTTTATTATCATAAAAGCCAGTTCGATAATATATTATATTCTGTTAATTAAGATTTGCTATGCTTTTTGGCCCAAAAAAATTCCCTATTAAATAAGGGAAATTTGTTTTTTTTTAATGAATTACTTGGAACTAAAAAATTCTTGAAATTGACTCTCTTCATCTTTTAATATTTCTTTTGTTAATTTGGCACGAGCATCTTTTTGGTGACTAGAAATAGCTGAAGTAAGTTTTAAGGCCTCACCCTCAGAAACATAGATGAAATTAGGAGCCATGATTCTTTTTTCACCCACTTTAACTTTTTTACCATCTTTATTAGTTAATGTGTAATCACTTAATACTTTATCAAAAGCTTTTAATAATTCTTCATAACTATCAGTTCCTGCTGTAACAAGTTTTGGTTTACCATTTTCATCCAATTCATAAGTATCTCTTAATATTTCTTTGTGGTCGCCATCCCAAATATCAACATAATAAATCGTAGCAATATTTTTTTCTTTAGCAACTTTAATAGCTGTTTCTATCACACTACGACACCAAGGACAATAAGAGGAACCAAAATAAACATAAAACGTTTCTTTATTTTTAATCTTCGTAACAATATCTTCGGGTGTCGCATAGACAAACGGATTTTCTTGATCGATAGATAACGAACGATGTTCTTTACCAGCATCATTTACTACTCCATTTAAAGATTCGTATTCTTCTTTAAATTTTACTTTATCACTATCAGTATTATTTTTCGCCCCGATACTACATCCTGCTAAACAAATAATTAGTACAAACATAATTCCTAAAGTAAATATAACATTCTTCATTAAAACTTCTCCTCTTTCTAAGTAATCATACCTAATTTAAGCATTTATAACTAGCAAGTAATGGTTGAAAATTCTCAACTTTAAGTTGAATCTATTATTTACAATTCTCTTCTAATTTCAAAGGAATAGAATAAAAAGTAGTTTGGTTTTCTTCGTCAGTCGCTTTAATTTCTAATGACAAAGCATTTTCTTTATACATCTTACAACTGGTAGAATAATGATCGACATGAAATCTTACTTTTTTTAAAAATTCTTCTAAAGTAATTTCTTTTTCATTATATTTATAACTATCAATTACTTTTTTCGTGGTACCGGCAGTTTCATAAAAACTACATTCAATTTCTTTATACTTAGTTTGATTTTCTTCACCACAATAAGTTACATTAGAAATATAAATAGAAGTTTTATTAGTATCATAAGCAATACTACCAGTTAGTTCAAAATTATCACAAGTTGTTTCTAGGGTTTTAAATTGAAAAGTATCATTAGGTTTTTCTTTTTGAAAAATTAAAAAGGCTCCTAAACTCAGAATAACTATAACTAAAATAATAATTATGATAATATAAATTTTATTTTTATTATTTATTTTTTTATCAATCAATAATTCATTGATATCTTTATTATAATCTTTACAAATTTCTTTGAGGATGGAAATATCTGGCATATTTTTACCATTTTCCCATTTACTAACGGCTTGATAAGTAACTCCATATTTTTCCCCAAATTTTTCTTGGCTTAAATTGTCTTTAGTTCTAATTTCTTTAATAAACTTACCAATTTTTTCTTGATCCATACTGCACCTTTTTCTTTTTAACTTATTCGATAATGACCGACAATATTTTTATTGACACTTAATATATCTTCTTCATAGTTATGTTGATAAGGACTTCGATGATGAATGACAAAAGGAATTCCTTTTTTATTTCTATTTGAGGAAACAATACCAATATGTTTGGTAAAGACCACAATATCTCCACCCTGCCACTCTTTAATTTCCCTGGGATTTTTCGTTAAACTAATAGCATGACGATCAAAATATATTTTTAAATTATTTACTCTACGAAAATCAATATTTTTATCAATAGTAGTTATTTTATAAAGATCTGGGTTATTTTTGATATCTTCATTAACTAAATCGCGTAAATTATAACCGGCCCCTAGTAAACCAAAGGCAACAACATCAGTACAAACTCCATAGTTATCACTTGGATATCCCGATTCATAATATTTACTTTTATATTTAGGTTTAGTAGCTACATAATCTTTCGCACTAGTTAAAATATCAGTTTGGTCATCAATGCCATCTTGATCATAGTCTACCTTACTTTGATAAGTGGCAATTTGAAAATCAGAATTACTAAATTTCTTGGGGGAAATAAAATATAAAGAAACAAGGAAAATGATAATGCCGAAAATAATACCAATAAAAATAAACTTATTCTTCCACTTCAAAATCTAAATCTTCAATCTTTTTGAAAATAACATCTTGGACATTCTCCTTACTTGAATCTAATAAACAAACTTTTACTTCGCCTTTTTTATAGTCAGCTTGAACATCTTCTACTTCCGGAATAGTTGCTAAAGATTTTTTTAATCTTTCTTCACAACCAGCACAAACCATTCCTTTGACATGCAATTTCATCTCTTTCATTTTAGATTTACTCACCCTTCCTTATTTTATAACATTCTTGCCATACAAACAACCACAATAATCTTGGCGATACAGTTGATACTGATTAGATAACTCAATACTTTTCTTATAACCATCTTGTTTTTTAAAATCTGAAACTAAAAATAAAACTGGATAAGACGGATTTTCTTTTAAATTCTTTTGTTCTAAAAATAAACCAATTTCATTAATTACTTCACTATTTTTATAAGGACTAACAGTTAAAGTCGTTCCAAAATAATCGAACCCATGTTGACAAGCCGCTTCTAAAGTTTTTTCTAATCGTAAATAATAACACTTATGACACCTAGCACCACCTTCGGGTTCATTTTCTAGTCCTTGACATATTTTTTGAAATTTAGCATTTTCGTAATCACTATCTAAGATAGTTATTTCGGGAGCAAATAAATTTAAAAAACGTTTTTGTTCCTTCTTTCTTTTTACATACTCCTCATAAGGCTCAATATTCGGATTATAATAAAAAATAGTGATATTAAAATAAGGCCGTAACCTACTAATAACACTCGAAGAACAAGGGGCACAACAACTATGAAGTAATAAAGTTTTCTTATCTTTAAACTTAGCTATTTCTTGTTGCATTAATAGATCATAATTCTTTTTCATCATCTTTATTTTCCTCATTTTTTTTATTTTCTTCGATACTTTTGTACGATTTAAAAACGACAAATTCATTATCAGAATCTAGTTCTAAAATTCCTTTTTCAGTGAATATCGTATATATTAAAGCATAATCATTTAATCTGTCAATATTGATTAAATTAATATAAACTTGATTACCATCATTCATTCGTAATAAAAATCTGGTGTCATCAATAACTATGTCGCCACTCATACTAGGAGAATATTCTATTTCACTAATCATTTGTAATGCTGAAGTATCGACCATTTTTAATTCTGTAACTAATCGTTTATATATATAATCCGGTACTTGATTTACTAAAAAAGGAATACCTAAGAAAGAATCATTAGCTGTTGTTTGACCATTGGATAAAACATAGCAAGAAGTATTACGATCATAAAAAAGGGGTTTAGCTTCATCAATAGTAATAGTTACTTTACCTAATAAATTTTTACGAACTTTAGCATCATTTACTAAAGGCAATTGCTCTATTTTTTTTTCTAGCGAATAAATAGTATTTCTAAACATTTTGGGATAGTTTTTAATCCCAGCAGCGACGATAATATCAGTATCACTTAAATAAGTCGTTCCTTCAATATAAATATTTTTAATCCTTAAATTAAATAAATAATAAATGCTACCAAAAAAGCAACCAAGAATACACAATAAAAGCATAAAAGGTTTCCATTTTAAATGACGATGTATTTTCTTTTTAGTTTTTTTCTTGCTCATCCTTGTTCACCTATTCTTATTGTACAATATTTATTACCTATTTACTAGGTGGAATTAACTTACAAACTTCTTGATAAATGGTTTCTGTAGGTCGACATTTTTTAAATTCTTTCATATTTTTAATTAATTTTTCAACTTCTAATTGATTAGTTAATAACTCCTTTATTTGGTGGGCTAAAATTTCTTTAGTTAGGGTACTTTCTTCTAGCATAGTAATTACTCCGGCATTAGCTAATTCTTTTGCATTATAATATTGATGATTATTAGAAACATTCGGAGAAGGAATAATAATACTCGGTTTTTCTACGCCAATAATTTCAAATAACGTACCAGCTCCCGCCCGGGAAATTATTAAATCAGAATCAGCCATAATACCAGGTAAATTTTCGATATATGAAACTACTTTGATTCCCTTTTGATTCATTATTTTCGCTTTAAAATCATTTAAATTAACATTACTACCGACAATATATAAAATTTCATAAGAAGAATGTAAATCACTATTTAAAAACGCCATTAATTTTTGATTTAAAGAATCACTTCCTAAACTTCCAGCTACAATAGTTACAAGTTTTTTTTCACTTTTAAATCCTAAAGTAGTTTTATCCATTTTCTTAACATTTCTAGCTTCTTCTAAAGCCGGATGACCAGTATAAATAACTTGCTTAGCTTTTTTAAAATAAGGCATAGAGCTTTTAAAAGTTACCCCTACTAAATCAACAAATTTACTAGTAAGATAATTTACTTTACCAGGGCGACTATTTTGTTCATGAATAAAAGTTTTAATCTTTAACTTATGAGCAGCTTTTAATACTGGATAAGTTACATAACCACCTACCCCAATAACTACATCAGGATGAAAATCTTCCATAATATGAATACATTTTTGATAAGATTTATAAATTAAAGAAATATTTTTTATATCTCTTATAATATCTTTGGTAAAGCCATAAATTTCCAAAGATTCATACTTAATCCCTTTTTGAGGCACAATATCTTTTTCCATACGATTATGAGTACCAATATAAAGAACTTGAACATTTTTATTTTGTTTTTTAAATTCCTTTATAATCGCTAAAGCGGGATAAATATGACCACCACTTCCTCCAGCGGAGACAATAATATTCATATCTAGACTTCCTTTCTTTTTCATTATAACATCTTTTATTTAGGTTGGGAGTTATTTCTAGCGATATTTAAAATAATCCCTATACTAGCCATACTAACTAGTAAACTACTACCACCATATGATAAAAATGGTAAGGTTACTCCCGTAACAGGAATAATACCTACTACGACCATTAAATTTAAAATGGCTTGGATGATAATACCAAAAATAAGACCAAAAGCTAAATATTTACCAAATAAATCACTTTGCTTAAGGGCAATTTTTAAAATGTGGAAAAATAAGCAGAAAAAGGCACTAGTTACTAAAAGAACTCCTAAAAAACCAAATTCTTCACTAATAATAGAAAAAATAAAATCGGTTTGAGGTTCTGGCAGATAAAAATGCTTTTGCCGCGATTTCATAAATCCTTGCCCTAATAAACCTCCCGGACCAATAGCATATAAACTTTGAATAATTTGAAATCCACTTCCTAAAGGATCAGTCCAGGGATTTAAAAACGAAACAATCCTCGCCATTCGATAAGGAGCAATAATAATTAAAGCTACTATTCCTAATAAACCTAGACAACCTATTTTCACAAAGAAAGAAATTTTAACTCCCGAAACAAAAATCATCACAACTAATGTTAAAACAATAACCATAGCTGTTCCAAAATCCGGCTCTAACATAATTAAACCAAAAAAAGCCAAAATAACAACTAAAATAGGAAGAACTCCTTTTTTAATATCACGCATATCTTTTTTATTATTAGCCAAATATTTAGCCACATAAATAATCAGGCCAATTTTAGCAAATTCACTAGGTTGAATTCCTAAAGATCCTATTCCAAACCAACTTCTACTACCATTTCTTATAGTACCAATACCAGGAATTAAAACAAGAACTAACAAAATAAAACATACTAACAAAATTAAATTCGCTTTTTTCTTATAAAAATGATAATCTATTTTAGACAAAAATATCATTAACAAAATACCAACGATAAAAAAAATTCCTTGCGCTTTAACAAATTTAAAAGGATCATTAAATTTATACTCAGCCCAAACACTACTAGCTGAATAGATCATTACTAATCCAAATAAAGAAATAGCAATACATAAGAAAAATAAGAAATAATCAAATTTATTTTTCATGAAAGTCTCCTCGTTTATATTTTATTATTTAGGTATTTAAAAAAGTAGTAAATCTAATTTAATTTCTAATTTTTTCATTATTTTTAAGATTTTTA
>CAZQAO010000015.1:0-18496 GCA_964591225.1 uncultured Muribaculaceae bacterium
TGCTATTATAATACAATGTTTGTAATTGTAAAAAAACTATACTTTTGATATGATTAAAAAGAGGAATACTTATGAAAGAATATACAAAAAATCAATGGCGACGTCTCCGCATTGCTTTAATTTTAAATAGTGATAAAAGAAATAAATATATTATTAAACATCAAATATTTAAAAGTACAGGAAAAAATTTCTTTTTTCAACCACGAGTTATACCATCTGATCCAAAATTAATAGCTTTTCATGATAATGTCATTGTAACTAGTAATGTAACTTTTGTTACTCATGATATTTTTCATTTAGGACTTAATGAATTAAATAAAGGAAATTTTTTATATTCTAATGGTTGTATTGAAATTATGGATAATGTATTTATAGGGTGTAATTCTACAATATTACCTAATATAAGAATTGGTCCCAATGTATTAATAGGTGCTGGTAGTGTAATTACTAAAGATGTTCCACCCAATTGTGTCGTTGCGGGAAATCCTGCTAAAATAATTGGTAGATTTGATGATTATATTGAAAAAAGAAAAAATATAACTGCTATCTATACGGAAGATCAATTATGGGAAAAGTTCTTAAAAGAAAAAGAAAACGTTACAAAATTGTAGCGTCTTTTTATGAGCAAATACTAGCTTGACTTTGGGCATTCAAAGAAAAATCTGCAAACTCTTGTTTTAAATATAAAGGATAAGCTGCTGCTCCAATCATTGCGGCATTATCAGTACAATATTTTAATTCAGGAATATTTAAAGAAACATGATATTTAATTGCTACTTCTTGCATAACTTTGCGTAAATATTGGTTAGCAGAAACTCCACCCGCTATAATCATATTTTGATAATGGCCTTTTTGAAGAGCTAGTTCTACTTTGCGTTTTAATTCATCAATAGCAGTCATTTGAAAGCTACAGGCTAAATCATTTTTACGAATGACATGACCACGTTGTTCTTCATTATGAACTAAATTAATAATACTACTTTTTAACCCACTAAAACTAAAATTAAACGTATCATCATTAACCGGTTTAGGTAAATCATAAGTAGGTTTACCTGTACTGGCTAAACGATCAATATTAGGTCCGCCGGGGTATTTTTCTCCAAGTACTCTAGCTACTTTATCATAAGCTTCCCCAATAGCATCATCTAGTGTACTTCCTAAAATATTAAATTGATAATGATCAGTCATTTCAATTAAATCAGTATGACCGCCACTTACAACTAAGGCTAGTAAAGGAAATTTTAAGCAGTTATCAATTTGATTAGCATAAATATGTCCAATTGTATGATTAACCGCTATTAAAGGCTTGTTATATACTAAAGAGAGGGTTTTAGCAAACTCTACCCCTACTAATAGACTTCCTAATAATCCGGGTGCATAAGTAACAGCAATAGCAGAGATTTGATCCATCGTAATTTTACTTTTTTGCATCGTTTCTGCAAACACCATGGTAATATTTTCGGTATGCATTCGCGAAGCAATTTCGGGTACAACTCCCCCAAATTGAGCATGTGTATCCATTTGAGTTAAAACTGTAAAAGATTTGACTTCACTACCATTACGAACAATAGCCATACTCGTTTCATCACAAGAAGATTCGATAGCTAATATATATACATCTTTCATTTTTTCATCACTCTTCCCATTAAAAAGCCATTTTCACCATCAGCATAGTAATTTTTACGAACTGAAACAATTTCAAAACCAAAATTCTCATAAAGATGAATAGCACTTTCATTACTTTCTCTTACTTCTAGAGTTATCATTTGGACAGTATCCGGTAGGCCACTAATCATGTAATCCATTAAACAACTAGCAATTTTTTCACCCCGTTTATCTTCTCTAACAAAAATATCTAAAATATCAACTGTTTCAGTAAGTACTACATACATTAAAAAGGCAATAACTTCTTGTTCTTGTTCATATACTAAAATCTTAGTATACTTGTCTTTACTAATTTCTTCTAAATTATTCGTTTTAGAAAACGTTGGTGTCATTTGATTTCCTAACTGATAAATAGTATCAAAATCACTTTCTATAGCATATCTAATCATTTTTCTACCTCAATTTTTTTAACATATAAGGGATTTACAGCATGAGGATTAATACTTGGTAAACTTTTAGCAAACTTAATTATCTTTTCATAATCTAATTTTACATCTTCTACATAACTTAGATTAGCAATTGCTTCATATTCACTATTTTTTAAATAAGTATAATCTGCTAAAGCTTTATTGTCGGGGGAAAACTTACCTAAGAACACCCCATTTTTTTCTCTTTCTATGATAACTACTTCGGGATGATCAAAAGAAACGGCTTTAATAAGTAAACTAGAAAAAACTTTGATAGGTATTTCTAAAGTATAAGCTAGAGTTTTAGCAATCGTTACCCCTAATCTTACCCCCGTAAAAGAACCGGGTCCATTAACAACTATTATTTGATTTAAATCGTGAATATCTAAATTAATTTCTTCTAAAGCTGAAACTAAAAGAGGAATCGTCGAAACACTATGGTTATGACTTGCTACCACTTCTTTTTGTAATTTTATTTTTTCATCTTGATATATAACTAGAATAATTTTATCCATATGAGTATCTAGATATAATGTATACATGATAAACCCTCCCTTATAAATAATAAAAAAACTCATTAAAGTGAGTTTTATTATAACACACGATCACATAAATCTTCATAAACTTTTCCATGTGGTTCAAAAACAAGTACTCTGGTATTTTCATCAATTACTTTAAATTTAATAACTAGACGTTCTTCTGGCAAACAATCACAAATCATATCTGACCATTCGACAATAGATACGCCCCCTTTATTAAAGTATTCATCAAACCCTACTGTTTCACATGATCCTTCAAGGCGATAAACATCCATATGATATAAAGGTAGTTCACCATTTAAATATTCTTTAACTAAGTTAAAAGTAGGAGAGGTTACATTTTCTTCAATTCCCATAGCTCCAGCAAAACCTTTTACAAAGACCGTTTTACCACTACCAAGTTCTCCTTCTAAACAAATAACCATATTGGGAAATTTTTCACTTTCAATATTTTGCGCTAATTCTAAAGTATCTTGTTCATTTCTTGATGTATATTTGTAATCCATTTTTTATCACCTAAATTTATTATAGCAAAATGTAGGTTTTCAATTCAATCTTTTGGCATTACTTGACATTAATATTTCTTTTGGATACTTTTTAAGCCATGAATAATGTCTTTACTATCAAAATTTTTTCTCGCTTCTTTGACTAAACTTTTTATTACTTCGGTTAATAAATTTTTACTTTCAGCGTCTAAATTATTATAAGTTTTTAAGATATTAGATATCTTTCGTAAGGATAGTTTCGATAAACTTTCCACAGTTTCGATATGACATTCATCAAAAATAGAAAATAAGGTATTAACAAAGCGTTCTCGTTCTTCTCTACTAATATTAGTAATCCAATTTTGCATCGTCTCTTGAATCTTAGTACTAGTTTCATCAACAGCATTTAAAGTAATAAAATGAGTATTTTCTACTTGCCATGCTAAAGCATCATGTTGCCATATACCACTACCTTCACTTTTAACAACACTATATTCGCCTTTTCGGGTTAATAACATTCCTATTATAGAAGTTTCAGGAACAATTGTTTGAATTTTAGTTTCAATTGATTTATAGGCATCCGATTGAATAAATTCTTCTAAAAAACCGGGTCCATCGTTATTATAAATACGTTTAATTCGTTTTTTAATTTTTTTATCAGCATGAGCTGCCGCATAAACAGCGAGATTGCCTCCTTTAGAATGACCTCCTAAAATAATATGTTTATATTTGCGAGGAGTCTTATTTACATAACGCATGGCTTCTAATTGCGAAGGTATTTCGGACTTAAAACTTAAATCAAAATCTTCTCTCCATCCTAAAAGAGTATTATCAGTTCCTTTAAAAGAAATATAAACGGTATTATAATTTAATTCAATACTTATAGCTGAAAATTGCTTTTCTTCCTTTTTAGAGACGATATTTACGTAATTAAATACTTTTAAAGAACCAAAGCGTTTAGAAGCTACTAATTCTTTTAAAAATGGGATAGGATTACGAGAAAGAGGCATTTCTTTTTCAATACTTTTCTCATCATTTTTAACCAGATAGTTACTAATTAAATCTTTAATAGTCATTTTAGATTGAGTAAAAAAATGTTCGTAATTAAAATAAGAGAATTCTGCTAAAATCAAATTATCAACTTCATTAAAACGCGAAGTAGTAAGTAATATATCACCACGCCATTTTAAGTAGTCCGTTATATTTCCCATTTTTTCCACCTCATGTATCATTATATAATAAATAAAGGCAAAAAAAAATAGGCAACTTCCTATCTTCGCTTACACTATTGTCGGCGTTTCAGTGCTTAACTTCTCTGTTCGGTATGAACATAAATTAAAATATCATATTTTAATATAATAAGTTTTAATAGTCTTTTATTTTTATTAAATTACATTAATTATCATGTAAAATTAAAAGTAGATACGTTAACTATGCATCTACTTTTTTTCTCAACTAAACTCATTATTTACAAGTATATCCGTCCAAGTCTTCTTTTATATATTCATCTAATGGATAATTTTTTACAGCATAAAAAGCATTTTCATCAAAATCTTCACCATAAACTTCTTTAACTTGTTCTATGTTCAATAATTTATAATCTAATTCCATAACTAATTTTACGGCATTATCATCTTCTTTTGTATAATTCATCGTATAGCCATCTATTTCATTAAAAGCTTGAGTAAATGGTATATTAAACTCTAAATATGAATCTACTAAATCTTTGTCCATTTCTGTTATAGTCGTAGTTTTTATTTTATTAATTATGTTATTTTCATAAGTTACTTCTACATCATCAGTGGTTTTATAACCATCTTCATCAGTTTCAACTTTTGAACAATTTAATATTCCAGTTTTAGATTGATTAGAATCATTGTTTGATTGATTTGATTGATTTGATTTTGCTCCATCACAACCAGTAATAAAAATTAGACATACAAAAAATGCAATGAAAACAATTAAAACATTTTTACTTTGTATCTTTTTTTCTAACATTATACTAAACTCCTTTCTAAGGGGCTATTATAATATAAATTTTTCTTTTTGTTGATATATATTAACAATTTTAAAAGATGTTAAGTTATTTAATTCTAATAAATCTAAGAAATTTCTTAAAAGAGTAGATATTAATTTTAAATAAATTGGTCATTTTTATTAAAAAATTACACTAAACTAAGTGTTAAAAAAAGGCAAAAAAAAATAGGCAACTTCCTATCTTCGCTTACACTATTGTCGGCGTTTCAGTGCTTAACTTCTCTGTTCGGGATGGGAACAGGTGTACCCACTGAGCTATCGTCACCTATAAAGGATTTTGTCCTTTGAAAAACAAGATAATGCCTCATCATTAAATAAATAAGTTAAATCCTCGATCTATTAGTACTAGTCAGCTCAACGTATCACTACGCTTCCACCTCTAGCCTATCAACGTTGTAGTCTACAACGGATCTTACTTCACGAAGAATGGGAAAATTCATCTTGGAGGGGGCTTCCCGCTTAGATGCTTTCAGCGGTTATCCCGTCCATACATAGCTACTCTGCACTGCAACTGGCGTTACAACAGATACACCATTGGTATGTCCATTCCGGTCCTCTCGTACTAGGAACAGCTCTCCTCAATTTTCCTACGCCCACGATAGATAGGGACCGAACTGTCTCACGACGTTCTGAACCCAGCTCGCGTGCCACTTTAATCGGCGAACAGCCGAACCCTTGGGACCGAATTCAGCCCCAGGATGTGATGAGCCGACATCGAGGTGCCAAACCTCCCCGTCGATGTGAACTCTTGGGGGAGATAAGCCTGTTATCCCCGAGGTAACTTTTATCCGTTAAGCGACGGCAATTCCATTCTCTACCGCCTGATCACTATGTCCTGCTTTCGCACCTGCTCGACTTGTTGGTCTCGCAGTCAAGCTCCCTTATACCATTACACTCTATGATTGATTTCCGACCAATCTGAGGGAACCTTTGAGCGCCTCCGTTACTTTTTAGGAGGCGACCGCCCCAGTCAAACTGTCCGTCAGACACTGTCCTCCACCCGGATTCACGGGCGCAAGTTAGAAATCAAATAACTTAAGGGTGGTATTCCAAGGGCGACTCCACATAAACTGGCGTCTATGCTTCAAAGTCTACCACCTATCCTCTACAAAAGCTATCTGATTCCAATATCAAACTACAGTAAAGCTCCATGGGGTCTTTCCGTCTTATCGCGGGTAACCTGCATTTTCACAGGTATTAAGATTTCACCGAGTCTATGGTCGAGACAGTGCCCAGATCATTACGCCTTTCGTGCGGGTCAGAACTTACCTGACAAGGAATTTCGCTACCTTAGGACCGTTATAGTTACGGCCGCCGTTCACTGGGGCTTCAGATCAATGCTTCGAATCATCGACTTACGTCCATCTAACAAATCACCTTAACCTTCCAGCACTGGGCAGGCGTCAGCCCCTATACATCAGCTTACGCTTTAGCAGAGACCTGTGTTTTTGGTAAACAGTTGCCTGGGCCAATTATCTGCGGGTCACCGTAGTGACCTCCCCTTATTCCGAAGTTACGGGGTTAATTTGCCGAGTTCCTTAACCATAGTTCTCTCGCTCACCTTAGGATACTCTCCTTGACCACCTGTGTCGGTTATCGGTACAGGTACTTATAGCATATCTTTAGAAGCTTTTCTTGGAAGCATAGCATCAGAAGACTTAAAATTCCGTAGAATCTGTCGCCATCACGTTTCAGTTTACTCGATATCACGGATTTTCCTATGCATCAACCTACACGCTTAGACCTAAATCCAATAATAGGCCCCTCCTAGCTTTCTCCGTCACTCCATCAGTCCTATAAGCAGTACAGGAATATGAACCTGTTGTCCATCGACTACGCTTTTCAGCCTCGCCTTAGGTCCTGACTAACCCAGGGAAGACGAACTTTACCCTGGAAACCTTGGTCAAACGGTGGGGAAGATTCTCACTTCCCTTACGTTACTCACACCGGCATTCTCACTTCTAAGCACTCCAATAGTCCTCACGATCTATCTTCAGCGTCCTTAGAACGCTCCCCTACCATTTATACAAGTATAAATCCACAGCTTCGGTAATATGTTTAGCCCCGGTACATTTTCGGCGCAGAATCACTCGACTAGTGAGCTATTACGCACTCTTTAAAGGGTGGCTGCTTCTAAGCCAACCTCCTAGCTGTTCGTGCAATTCCACATCCTTTCCCACTTAACATATATTTTGGGACCTTAGCTGGTGGTCTGGATTGTTTTCCTCTCGCGTATGGACGTTATCACCTCATACACTGACTCCCGAATCTACAATCCGTGGCATTCGGAGTTTGATTACACTCAGTACCCCTAGACGGGGCCATTGCATATTCAGTGCTCTACCTCCACGGTGCAATAATTCGAGGCTAGGCGTAAACCTATTTCGGGGAGAACCAGCTATATCCGAGTTCGATTGGAATTTCACCGCTAACCACAAGTCATCCGAGCACTTTACAACGTACACCGGTTCGGTCCTCCATAAGGTATCACCCTTACTTCAACCTGCTCATGGCTAGATCACTCGGTTTCGGGTCTACAGCATTGTACTTAATCGCCCTATTAAGACTCGCTTTCGCTTCGGCTCCGTGTTTTCCACTTAACCTTGCACAATACCATAACTCGCCGGCTCATTCTGCAAAAGGCACGCTCTCACCCATTAACGGGCTCGAACTTTTTGTAAGCATATGGTTTCAGTATTCTATTTCACTCCCCTCCCGGGGTTCTTTTCACCTTTCCCTCACGGTACTTGTTCACTATCGGTCATTAGAGAGTATTTAGCCTTACGGGATGGTCCCCGCAGATTCCGACAAGATTACACGTGTCTCGCCGTACTCAGGATACACTAAAGAGATTTCATGATTTCGCTTACGGGACTTTCACCCTTTCCAGCTAACCTTTCCAGATTATTCAGCTATCAAGAAATTTTGTAACTCCGTATATAGTGTCCTACAACCCCAGTCCTAAGACTGGTTTGGGCTGTTACCGTTTCGCTCGCCACTACTAAGGTAATCGATTTTTCTTTCTTTTCCTCCTGCTACTAAGATGTTTCAGTTCACAGGGTTGCCTTCTCTAGAACTATGAATTCATTCTAGGATACTAGCCGAAGCTAGTGAGTTCCCTCATTCGGAAATCTCCGGATCGAAGTTTACTTACAACTCCCCGAAGCATATCGTCGTTTGTCACGTCCTTCATCGTCTTCTAATGCCAAGGCATCCACCATACGCCCTTATTAATTTAACCACCAAAGTTATCTAATTGATGAGTTTTGAGATCTTAATGTCAATAAAATTGACTACTCAAATTACATTATCTAGTTTTCAAAGAACAAAATTCTTGAGAGAAATGATCTCTCAAAACCAAGTAAAAATGAGTCAAGGTAGCTCTTTTGCGAAACCTTTTCTACATAGTAGCAAACCCCGAAGGTTTCATACGGTTCTTTTTCTATAAGTAATAACTCCATAGAAAGGAGGTGATCCATCCCCACGTTCTCGTAGGGATACCTTGTTACGACTTCACCCCAGTCACCTGTCCTACCCTGGGCGGCCCCCTCCTTTGCAGGTTAGGCTACCGACTTCAGGTATTACAGACTCCCATGGCGTGACGGGCGGTGTGTACAACACCCGGGAACGTATTCACCCCGACATTCTGATTCGGGATTACTAGCGATTCCAACTTCATGGAGTCGAGTTGCAGACTCCAATCCGGACTGAGACCGGCTTTAAGAGATTAGCTTCACGTCACCGTGTTGCAGCTCGTTGTACCGGCCATTGTAGCACGCCTGTAGCCCTAGACGTAAGGGGCATGATGATTTGACGTCATCCCCACCTTCCTCCAGCTTGCACTGGCAGTCTCTCTAGAGTTCTCAACTAAATGTTAGCAACTAAAGACGAGGGTTGCGCTCGTTATTGGACTTAACCAAACATCTCACGACACGAGCTGACGACAACCATGCACCACCTGTCACCCGGATAACCTCCACTCTGTTTCCAGAGCTTTGCCAGGGATGTCAAGTCTAGGTAAGGTTCTTCGCGTATTTTCGAATTAAACAGCATGCTCCACCGCTTGTGCGGGTGCCCGTCAATTCCTTTGAGTTTCAGCCTTGCGACCGTACTACTCAGGCGGAGTACTTAATGTGTTAACTTCAGCACCGGTAACCCGACACTTAGTACTCATCGTTTACGGCGTGGACTACTAGGGTATCTAATCCTATTTGCTCCCCACGCTTTCGTGCCTCAGCGTCAGTAATGGCCCAGCAAACCGCCTTCGCCACTGGTGTTCCTTCTAATATCTACGCATTTTACCGCTACACTAGAAATTCCGTTTGCCTCTACCATACTCGAGTCTGCCAGTTTCTAAAACGAACCGAAGTTAAGCTTCGGGCTTTGATTTTAGACTTAACAAACCGCCTGCGCACGCTTTACGCCCAATAAATCCGGATAACGCTCGCCACCTACGTATTACCGCGGCTGCTGGCACGTAGTTAGCCGTGGCTTTCTTGAATGGTACCGTCAAGTAAGAATCATTTCCTAATCTTACAGTTCTTTCCAAACAACAGAGTTTTACAACCCAAAGGGCCTTCATCACTCACGCGGCATTGCTCGTTCAGGGTTGCCCCCATTGACGAATATTCCTAACTGCTGTCTCCCGTAGGAGTCTGGGCCGTGTCTCAGTCCCAGTGTGGCCGATTAACCTCTCAGTTCGGCTACGCATCGTCGACTTGGTGAGCCATTACCTCACCAACTATCTAATGCGCCGCAGGCCCATCCTTAAGCGAAGCTTTAAGGGCTCCTTTACTCCGTAGAGCACATTCGGTATTAGCAATCGTTTCCAACTGTTATCCCCAACTTAAGGGCAGGTAACCCACGTGTTACTCACCCGTTTGCCACTCGGGGAAGAATCCAAATCATATTAAATCCAACTTCGTGCAAGCACTCCATCTTCAATAATAATCATTGGGTCCCCTCGTTCGACTTGCATGTCTTAGGCATGCCGCCAGCGTTCATCCTGAGCCAGGATCAAACTCTCAATAAAAAAGATCTATTACAATCTATTATTTACGTTTAATCTTAGCTACTCAAAATTGACTTTTTTACTTAGTTTTCAAAGATCATTTTTCCTGCGTCCATTTGTAACGCACTAGTAATATACCAAATCATCCAAAACTTGTCAACAAATTTTTACATTTTTTTCAATTATTTACAACAATGTTTTGGGCTTTTGTAAAATGTATTGATTTGATATCCTTTTTATGTTGGTTAATTACCAACTTGTTTTACATTTTACCCTATATTCTATGTAAAAGCAATAAAAAAATGAAAGATTTTTTTCATTTTTAACTTAAAAATTATTTTTTAAACTTTACTCTTCTTAAGAGCAATATATTTTTGATAATAATCATTAATTTTTTCTTTTTGAAATGGTTCTTGTTTAGCTTTTACTAAGGCAATTAAATCATGCAATTCTGAATTAATAATTTGATCTAATTCATCACTATAATGCATTGTTTTCTTGTGATGACGATATTCGCCGCGATCGAGGACGTGATAACCACCATCAGGAAAAACTCGTAAATCTAAATCATAATCAATATATTTAATAATATGATTATCGATTAAATAAGGAGAAGCTAAATTACAATAATAAAATAAACCCTGTGGTTTTAGCTGGGCAATAATATTAAACCATCTCTTTTTATAAAAAATTAATATAGCTACTTCATTCGTCCGATAACTCTTCCCATCATGTTCCGTAATCTTACTTTTATCATTGGCACACACTAATCTTTCTTCCGTATTTTCTAAAACAATAGCATCTTCACTCACTTGATGTAATACTCCATTATGTTTATAACAATGGATTAAAAGGCAATCACCCACTTTTATATCATCCATATGTCCCTCTTTTTATGCTGACGTTACTACTTCAATGGCTTTAGCTAATTGACTATCTTCTGTGCTACTTGTATCATTTTGGACTTCATAATCCGGAGTAATGCCCTCTTCATCAATACAAGTACCACTTGGAGTCAACCAACGAGCCGAAGTATATTTAACCATACTGCCATTATCTAGTGTTCTTGTTTGTTGAACTTTACCTTTACCATACGTTACTGTTCCAACTGTCGTTACTTTACCATTATCTTTTAAAGCCGCAATTAATACTTCCGCTGCCGAAGCACTCTTCTCATTCATTAAAATAGCCATTGGATAATCTCTTTTTTCTTCAGTCATATCTCGATATTCTTCAACTTTATCTTTTTCTAATAAAGAATAAATTAGATTACCCTTTTCTAAGAACATACTGGCTACATCACTAGCAGCTGTTAAATATCCACCCGTATTATCCCGCACATCTAATATTAAAGAATTTATTTGCTTAGCTTCTAAATCTTTTAAAGCCGTTTGCATTTGTTCACTTAAAGTATTAGAAAAAGTAGTAATTTTAATATAACCGATATTACCTTCTAAAACAGAACTTTCTAAAGCGGGAATTAAAATTCGTTTACTTTCTACTGAAAAAGTATATTGTTCATTATCTCTTTCCACTACTAATTCGACCATACTACCTATTTCGGTATCAGTAATAATAGCAGCAATTTCTTTAGAAGTTAGGGAAGAAGCATCTTGTTGATTAATTTTAATAATTTTGTCCCCCAGTTGTAAGCCTGAAGCAGCAGCAGAACCTCCCGGAGTAAAATCAACTATTTCATTATCACTATTTAAAGAAAGACCAATACCTCGATATTCCCCTAATAACTTATTAGCTAAATCATCAGTATCTTCTTTAGACATATAAGTAGAATAATCTTCATTTAAATAACTAAACATAGCATTAATGGCGGTATTTAAAAGTTCATCTTTATCAACATCTTCATAATATTCATCAATTAAAGAAGCATATACTGTTAAAAATTGATGTAATGATTCATCTTCTTTTAAATCCATATACGTTATATTTTTAGTTAATTTATTTTGATTATAAACTATTAATCCGGTCGTAATACTAGTAATAAACGCTGTCAAAACAATAACGACAATAGTTTCTTTTAAATTAAAACCTTTAGTTGTTTTCATAAAAAACACCTTCTACTTTAATATAGTAACATATTAGGTTAAAAAAAAGAAGAATTAACTTTTTTTCACAGCTAATTCTTTTTTAATTGCCTCAATATCAGTTAGAAATTTAGTTACTTTTTGATCTTTTACTTTTAATAAGGTAACTTCTCCTAATTTTAACTTATCTAATGATTCAAAAGAAGTAGAACCTTTACCATCACTAGCAACATATTTTTGATTTAAAGAGTTTTCTAAATCGACAAAGTAAACTTTTAATGGTTCAGTATCGCCACTAGTATATAAAGAAACAATGGTATTATAGTAATTAATATTATTACTTTCACTACTAAAAGCCATTACATAATATTCATTTTCAGGACGATTAAGCATGGTACCTACGATGGCTGTTTGGTCATTAATTGTACCGGTTTGATAATTAGTATCTTCTTTTTTATTAAATAAATCCTTGGTAATAAAAGCTCTAGTAAAAAAATAAATTCCGACTACTACTAGAACTAATCCTAGTACCACTAATATATACTTTTTAAATTCTTTTTGTTCTTCTGTTTCAATCTTTACTTTCTTTTCTTTTTTCATCTTGCTTCACCAACCTCATTATAACACAGGAGCAAAAATAAAAACAATGCCTAAACACTGTTTCTCTTTTTCATTAAATCCTCTTCAATCTTTAATAATCGATTGTATTTACAAATTCTTTCCCCCCGACAAATAGATCCCGTTTTAATAAAAGGAATATTTAAACCGACTGCAAAATCAGCAATAAAAGTATCTAACGTTTCTCCACTTCTATGGGAGATAATCATTTTATAATTACACTTTCTCGCCATTACCACGGTCTTAACCATTTCCGAAATAGTTCCAATTTGATTAGCTTTCAAAAGAATAGCATTACCACTATGATTTTTATAAGCAGCTTCTAAGTATTTAGCATTCGTAACAAAATAATCATCCCCAACTAACATGACTTTATCACCAATATATTTAGTTAATAAGGTTAAACTTTCAAAATCACTTTCATAAAAAGGATCTTCAATACTAATAATGGGATATTTTTTGACTAACATGACATAATACTTAATTAACTCATCTCTAGTTAAATCTTTGTTATCTAAATGATAAGTATTATTATTTTTATTATAAATTTCACTAGCAGCAATATCTAAAGCAATAAATACATCTTTGCCAGGAACATAATTACTTTCTTTGATAGCTTTAATAATTAAATCTATAGCTAAACTATTATAGGCAAGATCAGGAGCAAAACCACCTTCATCACCCACAGAGGTACTTAAATTTTGTTCTTTTAAAATTTGTTTTAACGTCATAAATATTTCCGAAATACAACGAACTTTTTCTTTAAACGTTTTCATAACAGGTACGATCATAAATTCTTGAATATCTAAATTATTAGCAGCATGAACGCCCCCATTAATAATATTAACAAAGGGAATTGGTAAAGTAACTCGCCCATTGGAAATATATTCATATAATTCTTGATGATTACTTTTAGCTAAGGCTTTCGTTGTAGCTAAAGATACCGCCAAAATGGCATTAGCACCTAAATTAGATTTATTATAAGTACCATCTAAAGAAATTAAGATTTTATCAATCTCAGCTTGATTTAATTCTTTGCCAATTAAAACTGGGCGAATAATATAATTAATATTTTGAACAGCTTGTAAAACTCCTTTACCATGGTAACGTTTTGGATCATTATCCCGTAACTCTAAAGCTTCCCTAGAACCGGTCGAAGCCCCACTAGGAACAGAAGCCGTAACCACTTCTAAAGTATCTAACGTCAAATCAACTTCAACTGTGGGATTTCCTCTTGAATCTATAATTTCTCTAGCAAAAAGATCTTTTATTTTTGCCATAATCCACCTTCTTATTCTATCAATAGTATAACCAAATATAATTCAATTAGCAATGAATTACCTGGTTAATAAGTTATTTCCATAACTTGGCAATTTGTTTAGTTCGATTTTTTAAAAGGATTAAAGTATTCAATTCGATAATTGTATAAAATAAGATAAATAACCCTACTGTTCTTGTAATAACTATCATATAGAAAGGATTAATAAATAGTAACACACCCATAAAGACAAATAATAAACTAGAAGCTAAAAATATTTTATGATAAGACTCATTAGCTTTTTTAAATAAGATAAATTGGATAAACTTACCTATAGCTTCAATAATTATAAATATTCCTAAACCAATATTTAAAATATTAGTTAAATGGAATAAATTAAGTAGCATAAATACTCCTAAAAGACATTCCAAAATACCAATATACAAATTATATTTAAATAATGGTGTTGTTTCTTTATCTAGAGATAAATACACTTGCAATCCCGCATTGATAAGAAAAAATACTCCCAATAAAATTCGCGTTAAATTATTAGTAATATCACTCTTTAACACCAAAACAACTCCGAAGATTAAAAATAAAAGAGCATACCCCATTTGTAATAAAAGTTTTTTATTTAACTTACTTTCAACTTTTTTCATTTACATCATCCTCTAAGGATAGTATAGCATAAAGAATGATAAATTCATATAAAAAGAATAGAAAATTTTAAATCTATCCTTTATTTTTCAATTTGAGCATTAGTTACAATATCCGCATTGGTAAGGGAAGTAGCTATAGCTATTAATTCTTCACTTGTTAAATCTTCACCAGCTAAGTAATACTCCATATCATTGGTAGTCCAAGTAACTGAATTAGCTTGTAAAGCCGCTACCGAATCATTTAAGAAAGTAGGATCTCCATATACGGGAATTATTTCAAATTCATTGGCAAGAGAGGCTTTTTCCTCTACTAAGACAAAACTTTTATTACCACTATAAGTTAATATTACCCGATCACCATCTTCCGTATCTAAAACATCTTTACTGGTTAAATAAGTTTCACTAGGAATATAAAGAGGATAGATTATGTCTTCGATGGCACCACTTTCTTCGGCACTCTTATCTTCACAAGTACTATTTTCACACTCTTGATCATCAGTAGTTTGACAACAATTTTCATCTACTAAATCATCTAATTTAAAATCATCTTTATCTAAGCCCGCTTTTAAATCTAAAGACTTAATTTCAACTTTTATCTTCACCATATCTTCACTAGTATATACTTCCACTTTTTGGAGATTTATATCTTTATCAAAATAAATCTTTTCATAAGATAATTCACTATTATTAGGATAATTAACACTAGTTTTAATAATATATTGGTCTTTAGTTTCTTCAATAGTACTATTGCTATCATTTTTTATATCATGTAATAAAGGCGTTAATAAATAGGATTGACTAGAATTATTCGGCCATTCACTTTGAAATTTAAAGCTTTTATTTAAACTGGGAGTAACGACATACACACCATCAGCATTCTTTAAAATAACTTGTTCATGATTATTAGTTTGATTAATTAATCTTACTTTATAGTAATCATCTTTTAAATAAGAGGCTTCAACGGAATATACATATGTATCATCATTATTTATAATCTCCATTGAACCCTTTAATAAATATGATTTTGATTTAGTTACTTTGTTTTCAAATTCACTTTTAACTTGATTAACATCCACTTTTCCACAACCACATGTTAATAATAAGACGAGAAAAGCTAAAATACCTATTTTTTTCACTTAACCACATTCCTTTTCTAGTTTAAATATATTTTTATCCAATTAAAATATTCATGAATAAACCAAAAATTATTGCTCATAATAAAAATAAAGGTGAGTGATAAAATGGAAACTATACAAAAAATTTGTTTGATATTCACTATTATTGGGGCATTAAACTGGGGCCTAATTGGATTTTTTGATTTCAATTTAGTAACTGCTTTATTCCAAGATAGTGCAATTACTAGAATAGTTTATAGTATAGTTGGATTATGTGGTTTATTTAATATTGGTTTATTATTTAACCATATTACCAAAAATCCAAAATAAAAAGTGCCAGTTTTTGGCATTTTTATTTTGCAGTTATTTTTATTTTTACTTTACTAGTAACAACAAAAGTTACGCGTGGATCATCATTTTCAATTTTTAATTCGACTTCATAATCACCCGCTGTATATCCGGAAAGATCAACATACGCTGAAATATTCTCTTCCGTAATATTATCAATTACTGATTGAACCCCTTTTACTTGAACAGCTATAGCATTAGCATCCGTTAAATTTACTTTTAAGTTATCATCTAAGTTACGATTAGCTATCGAAGTAACATTTAAAGTCTTTTGTTTCTCTTCTCCGAAACTAACAATAATTTTAGCACTTGTTTCACTTATATAACGGACTCCACTCGGTTTAGAGACAGTGACATTATAAGTTTTAGAACCACTATTACCGAGTCCAGATACATCAATCGTTACAGGAACACTAGAAATATTATCAATGACACTCTTTTCCCCATAAATATCGACTGTATGAGAATTAGCACCATCTATTGTAACCGCAGAGATAGATTTTCCTGTTACCAAATCACCAGTAGTTAATACTTTAATTGGAACACTAGCTTTATAAGTATCCAAAGTAATACTAGCAGAAATAGAAGATGGCACAATCTCTACATTATCTAATAGATTACCATTTTCATCATAAGCTACCAACGGAATATTATCCATTTCATAGGTACCGGCATCAGTATATTCGGGATTATTTAAATCGATTAAGGCTTTTACAGTAGCAATCTTATCTAAAGCATCTACTGATCCTTTGACTACTACTTCACTTTTAGAAAGTTCTACGTTTTCTACACTTAATTTTTCATTTAATTTATTTTCATTAAGTAATTCATAAGATATAGATGATAATTTACTAACTTTATTTTTAATAGTTACTGTTACATAGGTAGGATCTAGTTTATATTTTATAGAATCTACGGTTTGATTATAAGTTAATTTGACTCGATATGGAGTATCGCTAGGTTGATAATCAGTTAAATCTAAAACTACTTCATGATCTCCTAATTGTTTAGCTAAATAAATAGCACTTTTATTACCGGTTAAAATAATATCGACATTATTAACTAAACCTTCAACTACATAAGCTTCTTTATTATATAAAATTGTTACTGGTTGATTAGCTATTATCTCAGCTTCATTTTGAACTAAATTAATAACCTGTTTATCGACCAAGAAAAACATTCCTACCGCAAAGATTAAAGAAATATAAAGTAAAACATGAGGTCTATTTAATATTCGCTCAATTTTATTCGAATTATCTTTTAAACGATCAGAAATATTAAAAATAAAACGACTAATAGGAGTAACAATAATTCGATCTATCCAACCATAAATCTTTTTGAAAAACGTTAAAACTTTACTAGGTTTTTTAGTTTTCATTTTTTTTACTTTGGTTTTAGTCATCTAATTCATCTCCATCCTCTTCCCGATCAGCTTCATAGAATACTTCAGCTTTTGGCTTTAATCCTTCTACTAAACGTAATCTAAATTCATCTAAAGACAAATTATATTCTAAATCGCCATCACAAGCGATACTAATCTTACCAGTTTCTTCAGAAACAACTAAAGCAATTGCATCACTTTCTTCAGCAATACCTAAAGCTGCTCTATGTCTTGTTCCTAACTTTTTATTAACATTGGGATCCATACTAGTTTTAAAGACACTACCAGCACAGGTAATTCGATTTCCTTGGATAATAACACCACCATCATGAAGAGGAGAATTTTTAAAAAATAAATTACACAAAAGTTCACTAGTAATATCAGCATATAACTTCGTTGCGGGTTCAATATATTCTTGTAAAGAAATATCTCTTTCAATGACTATTAAAGCTCCTGTTTTAGTCTTCTTTAATGATTCAATGGCTTCCATTATCTCACAAATCATTTTCTCTCGTTCATCCACTGATAAAGTTTTATGACGTCCTAATAATTGGGTTCTACCAATACTTTCCAATACACTTCGTATTTCAGGTTGAAATATAATAATTAAAGCCAGTGGCCCCCATTCAAATACATACTCTAATATTATTCCAACCGTATAAAGATTAAATATCTTACTAATAAGTTCAATGGCTAATATCAAAATAACCCCTTTTACAATTAAAACCATTTTAACATTATTCTTTATATTTTTAAGAATATAGTAAAACAATAACCAAACGATACAAATATCCATAATCTTAGTAATTACGGTCCATAATGTCTGCAAAGACATATCATCACTCCTTTATGCTTTTTCATTATAACATTTTTTTATACTTAATTCTATAGAATAACATTTAAAAAAGACGAATTAAAATAATCAATTTAA
>CAZQAO010000016.1:0-15868 GCA_964591225.1 uncultured Muribaculaceae bacterium
TTCAAGTTTTTAAACTTTTGAAAAGGAAAAAATAAATTTACCTTGTACATATATAGTAGGAGGCAAAAATGAAACCTAGTGAAATTATAAGACAACATGATTTAAAAGATTGTGGAGCATGTGCATTACTTTCTATTATTAAGCATTATGGTGGATATGTATCTTTGGAAAAGCTTCGTATTGATACGCATACGTCATTGGAGGGGACAACAGCGTATAATTTAGTGGAAGCAGCCAAAAGTTATGGCTTTGATTCTTATGGAATGCATTTGGATTCGATAGAAGATTTAAAAGATGCTATTTTACCAGCTATCGCCCATACGGAAAAAGATCATCTAAAACACTTTGTAGTTATTTATAAAGTGGGCAAAAATAAAATAGAATTAATGGATCCTGCTATAGGTAAAGTAAAAATGACTTTTTCGGAATTTGAAAGTATTTGGACAAAAAATATAATTCTATTTTACCCTAAATATTCGTTACCAAACCTAAATCAAAAAAACTTTTTCAAATCCTTGTTTGTTCAAATATTTCATTCTGAGAAAAAAAGTATATTTTGGATGATATGTCTAACCATATTTTTTACGGGAATAACCATTTTAACAAGTTTTTATTTTAAAATAGGAATCCAATTATTGAGTGACAATAACGAGTTACGTACATTAATGTATATTTCAATTCCTTTTTTCTTTCTTATTCTTATAAAAATTATTATATATTATTTAAAAAATTACTTCAAAACTATTTTAAATAAAAATGTTGATGGTTATATTTATCATAGTTTTATTGAAAGATTATTTTTGCTTCCTAATTATTTCATAAAAAATAGAACTACTGGTGAAATTACTCTTCGACTGTCTGAGTTAGGGCAGATAAAAGTCTTTTTTTCGGAGTTAATAACTACCATTGGAATTGATTCTATTTTGTCTGTTGGGGTTGGAATTATTCTATGTCATATGAATACAAAGTTGTTTTTGGTACTGTGTTTCTTTGGACTATTGTATTTAATTTATGGAATAATTTCCGGTAATCTACTTTATAAAAAAGCTTTGGATACCAACGAAGAAGAAGTACGATTTTCTTCTCAAGTTGTGGAAAATTTAGATTCTCTAGTTACTTTAAAAAATTTAAATGTATTAGAATGTGCTACGAAAAAATTAAAAACGAAAATGTTTCGATTTTTACAAAAATATTTTCATTTGAATTTATTAGTATTAAATGAAAATACAATTGCTTTTTTTCTAGAAGAAATTCTCCATTTTTTAATTATAACTATTGGATTTATAGAAATTATAAAGCAAAGATTATCACTTATTGATTTAGTAACTTTTGAAACTTTATTAAATTATTTTATTGAACCATTTAAAAATATGATTCAATTAATACCTGATTATAGTTGTATAAAAGTAAATCTAGAAAAATTAAATGATTTCTATTCATTAGAAATAGAAGATCAATCTACCGGTTTAACTACTTTTAAACCAGGAGAAATAGTAATTAAAGATTTTAATTTCTACTATAATAAATTTCATCCAATTTTTCAAAATTTAAATATTACTATTCCCGAAAATAGTTGCGTTTTATTTAAAGGAAGTAGTGGTTGTGGCAAATCGACATTATGCCAAATTATTGGACGTTTAATTGATACTGATAGTAAAAATATAACTATTGGGGGTATTAATATTAATGATTATAGTTTAGAAACTATTTATCAAAATATTACTTATGTCGGTCAAAAAGAAAATTTAATTCAAGAAACAATTCGTAATAATATTAAATTATATCGGAATATTACTGATGAAGAATTTGAAAAAGTAGCTAAAATTTGTCATTTAGAAGAAATAGTGGCTAAAAAACCTTTTCGTTATGAAACCTATTTATTAAAAGATTCTTTTAATTTATCTGGGGGCGAAAAACAAAGAATAATATTAGCTCGGGCTTTATTAAATAATTGTAAAATTTTAATTCTTGATGAAGCTTTAAGTGAAGTTAATGAAGATTTAGAAATTGAAATTATTAAAGATATTCGAGCCCATTATTTTGATAAAACGATTATTTATGTTAGTCATAAAAATCATGATTCTTATTTTGATCAAACCATTGCTTTTGGAGCCTTATCATGAAAGATGAATTAATTTATAATTATTATCATTATCTACAAAATAATGATGGCAAGAAAATGGTTTTAAGTTGTTTAGTTTGTCTATTTTTATTAATAACTATTTTAGTTATGGAAATAGCAAAAATATATGATGTAATAACAGTTTATGCTAGTACTAGTTGCTTAGAATCATCATGTAACTTACAATTTTATCAAAATGAAATAAAAGAAAATCACTATGATTTTGTCAAAATAGAAAATGATAAGTATTCGATTCAAAAAATTGTTTATGATTCACCTTTACTTACAGAAAATAATGGGATTCAACAAAAGGTTTCTATAGAATTAAAAAATTATAAAGGAACAGATAATGAAATAAAAAAAATAAAATTATATAAAAATAAAGAAAAAGTACGAAAAAAAATATTAAATATTATTTTAGAAAGGTAGTAGATTATGTTATTAAAAGATCAAGAATTAATGCAACTTGAAGGTGGCAATAAATATACAATATTAGCTATTATTGGTGCTGTTGGAGTATTCGTGGCCGGAATTATCGATGGAATTCTAAGACCACTAAAGTGCAATTAGAAGGAGGTTATTATGAGATTAAATGATGAACAATTAACTAGAATAGATGGGGGAGCTGTTACCGCTTCATTATTAAATGCTATATCTAGAGTAGTAGATACGATATTAGAAATTGGAAGAACAGTAGGTAGTGCTATTCGTCGGTTATATAATGGTAATTTTTGTTAAACCGAATCATTCTTGCTTATTCCAATAAATTCATATATACTTAATATAGAGTAAAGGAGGAATAGAGATGAGAAAGAAAAATGGCTTTATTGCAATTTCTTTAATCTATTCCTTCTTTTTAGTTTTTTTGCTAACTTTAGTCACGATTATGGTTAATTATGTTCATAATCGGATATTATTAAATGATGTTAAAGTGGTAATTCAAGATAAATTAAATGGTTTATCAGAATTTTATCCGGTAACAGTAGAAAATAAAACTTATCAAGTTAATGATACCATTTCTTATGCTAATGATAACTGGAAAGTAATACAAGATTTAGGAGCAAGTGTTTTACTTATCCTAGATCGGGGTCTTAATAATACGGAATTAAAATCTAGCTTGGGAGCAGAATATCATTCGGCTATTTCAAACGATACTATTAATATGTGTCTTAACGGGTATGATCCATTGGTTTGTTGTTATAAATCAGCTAGTGTTTTAGATTATAACCTATACGATTGGGACACTTCTTTAGTTAAAAAAGTAGTTGATTCTTGGTTACAAAATAATGGTATTTTACAAAGAGCTATCGCTAGAGGCAAAATGGAACAAATGACTTTTTCGGATGGAAATAAAAGTAGTACCATATCAACTTATACTGCTTATATACGGATACCTACTAATAACGAATATCCAAGTACTGGTCAAACGGCATGGAATTTAACTTCTGATAATGTTGTTAATGGTCAAAGTTATATTAAAGTAAATAATTCATCCCACATCGCTCATACCGTAAAAAAACAAGTTCGACCGGTGATTCAAGTTAAAAAAGCTACATAAATTTTTGTAATACTTTATAAAAAATAAAACCGATACTTATAAAGAATAAATATTGTAAACTATTTGCTAAGGTGAGGGTAGGAATAGGTAGTATTAGAATGGCACTAGCGAGAACCATTCCAAAGATAATACTAAAAAAGGTTTGAGGGGCCTTTTTAATAAAATATAGAGAAAATTTACTTCCTAAATAAAATCCCCATAAATCTCCTATTAAATAGAAAAAAAGGGGAATTAGAAAATAAATTGTCTTTATACTTAAGTTAGCTAAATAAGATTTATATAAATAATAAGGGCCTAAAAGCATCATCATCATTGAGCCGGAGATACCAGGGATAATGGTAAAAAAGCCATCCATTGCGCCACATAAACCGAATATAATTAAAAAAATTAAGGTAATTTGGGGATAGTCGACCACTACTTTATCAACATTAGGAGCCCCTAAACTAAGGATAAAAATAATTATAATTCCTACTATAAACCAGGGCCATTTTATTTTTATATTTTCATTTTTAATCATTTTGGGAAGATTAAATAATATAAAACTACTAAAGATAATCATTATTCCATTAGGGATAACTTTAAAAAGAAATTCAATGATTCTTGCAAAGGTAACAGTTCCTAATAATATACCGAGCAGTAAGAAAAGTAAAGTTAAAAGATTTTCTTTATTTTTATAGTTACTAATCGCTTGGGCAATACGATTATATTGATTGGTAATTACTAAAATGGTTCCCCCACTTATTCCGGGAATTAGACTGGCTATACCCACTAAAAAGCCTGTAAAAAATGTCATAAAGTTTCACCAATTCATTTTATGTGAATTTGCAGATTTTAATCACATATGATATTATAGAAGAGATAAGGAGGTAGAATATGATTATTGCTATTATAATAGGGGTTATAGTGTTATGTATTATTTTTTGGGGCGTTGGAACTTATAATAAATTAATTACTTTAAGAAATCGCGTAAAAGATCAATGGGCGCAAATTGATGTCCAATTAAAAAGAAGATTTGATTTAATTCCTAATTTAGTAAGTACAATAAAAGAGTATACTAATTATGAAGGAGATACCTTAGAAAAAGTAATTAAAGCCAGAAATACTTTTTTAAGTGCTACTACACCAGAAGATGAGATGAAAGCTAATGGTGAATTAACGAAAGCTATGTCTAAATTATTTGCTTTAACAGAAGATTATCCGGATTTAAAAGCAAATGAAGGTTTTCTTGATTTACAAAAACAACTAAACGAAACCGAAGAAAAAATTGCTAGTGCTCGTCAATTTTATAATGATACGGTAATGCTTTATAATAATAAAACCGAAGTAGTACCTAGTAATATAATTGCTTCATTATTTCATTTTCAAAAAGAACCATTTATCGAAGCAACCGATACTGAACGTGAGAATGTAAAAGTAAAATTTTAAGTATAGCACTTAAAATTTCTTACTTTATAAGGAGAAAATATGAAAATAAGTAAAATTTTAATTTTTTTATTCCTTTTATTTATTCCCAACTTGGTAATGGCCAGTAATGTTGATTATGAAATAACTAATTATTATATAAATGCTGATATCTTAACCAATGGCGATTTAAGTGTGACGGAAGTAATTGTCTTGGATGGCACTTTTCATGGTTATGAACGAGATATTTATTTTCGGAATATGACTACTGATACTAATGATAGTAATTATCAAATGTATAATGCCACGGATTTAGAATTACAAAAAATTGAAGCTAAATATATTGATGAACCGACGAATGATTTGTTAGTCCAAAATGATTATGATTTATTAATTAGTAATCGGGCTTTTAATGGCGGCTACATTTACAGTAATTATAGTAATGGTAGTAGTTATAAAATGTATTATCAAGCTGAAAAGCAAAAAGTAGCTTTTCGCATTTCCTATGTTTTAAAAGATGTTATTGTAGCTCATCAAGATGTTGGGGAACTTTACTGGACTTTTATTGGTGAAGATTATCCCGATGTAATTAATGATTTACAAATAAAAATAAATCTGCCTCAAAATGATAATTCTTCGAATTTTCGGGCTTGGGCTCATGGTGATTTATCAGGAAAAATAGATCTAGTTAGTCATCGTTCTATTACCGCTACTGTGCCAGAGTTAGAACCTAATAGTAGTGTGGATATTCGTTCTACTTTTGATTTATCTTTACTTGATGTAGATGCAATAAATAAACAAAGTAACAAAGAGGCTTTATCAACTATTTTGTTAGAAGAAGAACAACGAGCTCATGAAGCTAACCAAGAACGTAAAGCTATGCAAATAAAATATTATGGTATTTTAGTTGGCACTATTTTGTGGTTCATCGTTTTAGTTATTATGTGGATTCATGTATATTTAAAATATGATAAAGAATATAAATCAGATTTTAAAGCCAAATATTATCGAGATTTTATTGATGACTACAATGTCGAAGTAATTGATTATTTATTTCATCAAAAAATTACTGAGAATGCGATGAGTGCTTCCATAATGAATTTAATTTATAAAAAAAATATTCGGGTGGAAGAAATACCAGGTCATAAAAAGAAAAAAGAATATACTTTTTATTTAGAAAATGATGCTAATACTAATGATACGGAAAAATGTTTATTAGATTTTTTGTTTAATCAAGTGGGCAGTGATAACCAGTTTACAACCAAAGATTTACAAGAATATGCCAAAAATCCTGAAACTTGTGAGTCTTTTCAAGGCAGTTATACCGCTTGGAAAAATAGTGTAATTGTCGATGCTAAAAAAGAAAATTTCTTTGAAAATCAAACCAAACCTAAAATTATTAGTTTAGTTTTATTGCTAATTATTATTTTTCTGAATATTTTAAAAGGGATGTTCTTTGTTCAAAATAAGATTACTTTTATAGCTTTAATAGTAGGAATTATCTTTTTCTTATATACCTTATTTTTTAGTAAGAGAACTTTAAGAGGAAATGATCATTATTTAAAATGGACTGCTTTTAAAAACTTTTTAAATGACTTTGCGGCTTTTGATGTTAAAGAATTACCGGAAATCACATTATGGCAAAGATATATGGTTTATGCTACACTTTTTGGTTTAGCTGATAAAGTTTCGAAAGCGATGAATGTTAAAATTAAAGAAATGACAGCTAGTGGCTTATATACTCTTGATTATTTACCAACTTTTTATGATTATTATTTCTATCATTCTTTATATACTAATTTTAATAGAGCTTTACATAGTAATCAAGAAGCAGTGGCGGCAATTACGGCCCAACGAGCCAGTTCAACCTTTTCTAGTGGCAGCGGTAATGGCGGTGGATTCTCTAGTGGTGGTGGCTACGGCGGTGGCGGTGGCGGCGGCCGTGGTTTTTAAAGTATTCAAGTTGTCGAATACTTTTTTTCATGATAAAATTTAATCATGGTGGTTTTATGCAAGTTGAATTATGTCAGGAAAAAGTCGATGTCGTTTTAGTAAGAAAAAAAAATAAAAATATATATCTTCGTTTTAAAGATGATTTAAAACTTTATGCTACGTGTAATAACTTTGTTACTGAAAAAGAAGTTTTACGGCTTATTTTAGCTAATAAACCTAAATTAGAAAAGATGTATCAAATGGCTAAAAAAGAGCAAGCCCAAAACGCTCAGTTTTATTATTTAGGTAAGCCGTATACTATTGTATATAATCCCAATTTAAAAAATACGGAAATCCAAGGTGATTGTGTTTTTACTCCCAATGAAAAGGAACTCGCCAAATTTTATCAACAAGAATATTTACGAATTTTTCCGGCCGAAGTAAATCGCATCAAACCATATTTACCGGATATTCCCGAATTTACTTTGAAATATCGAACGATGAAATCGCGTTGGGGCGTATGTAATCCGACCAAAAAAATAGTTACTTTAAATACGGAATTATTAAAAAAAGATATTGATTTACTAGATTATGTCATTATTCATGAATTATGTCATTTCTATGAAGCAAATCATAGTCCCAAATTTTGGGAGCATGTTTCTAAATACTATCCCCACTATAAAGAAGCAAGAAAAAGATTGAGAGGTTAGCTAAATGTATATTGAATCATTAAATAATTCTCATGTTAAAGAATGGCTGAAATTAAAAACCAAAAAATATCGTGATCAAGAATGTTTATTTTTAATTGAAGGCGAACATCTAATCGAAGAAGCCCAAAAAAAGAATTGTCTTAAAGAAATTATTTCTCAAGATCCTAATTTGAAAGCCGATTATTATGTTTCACCTGTCATTATGAAAAAAATATGTAGTCAAGAAAGTAGTCCTTCGCGGATGGCTGTGTGTTTTAAAATACCAGAACAACCTTTACAAAATAAAATTTTAGTCTTAGATGGAATTCAAGATCCAGGAAATTTAGGAACTATCATAAGAAGTGCGGTAGCTTTTGCTTTTGATACCATTGTTTTAAGTAATGACACGGTAGATTTATATAATGAAAAAGTTATTCGTTCAAGTGAAGGAATGTTATTTCATATCAATATTATTAGAACTGATTTAATACCATTTTTAAAGCAAGAGCAAAATACTTATACTATTTTCGGAACTGATGTTCATCGTGGTCAAGCTATTCGGAAACTACAAATGCCTCCAAATTTTATGTTAGTAATAGGTAATGAAGGCAAGGGGATAAAACCAGAAATTAAAGAATTATGTCACCAATTTATAAACTTACCCATGACGAAAAACTGTGAATCTTTGAATGCTGCTGTAGCAGCTAGTATATTAATGTATGAATGTTTCGAGGGATTAAATGAATAAAGAATATGTATGTATTGGTAAGATTGTCAATACTCATGGTATTCATGGGGAATTGCGAATTCTTAGCCAATTTGAAAAAAAAGATCGAGTTTTTAAAAAAGGTATTACTTTTTATATCGGTAAAGATAAAATTCCAGAGGTAGTTACCCAATATCGTCCCCACAAAGAATTTGACATGGTAATTTTTCAAAATTATACGAATATAAATGAAGTTTTAAAATATAAAAATCAATTAGTTTATGTTAGTCGAGAAGATTTGAATCTTAAAAAAGACGAATATCTTTATACTGATCTTTTAGGTGCTAATATTTTTTGGAACGAAGAATTAGTAGGGGTAGGATCAGAAATTGTGGGCAATAACGGTAATGTGCTGTTATTAGTTAAAGGAAAGAAAAATTTTTATATTCCTTTACATGGTCCGTTTATTAAAACCGTAGATTATCAAAATAAAAAAGTAGTAGTAGAAAATATTGAAGGATTGATGATATGAAAATAGATATATTAACTTTATTTCCTAAAATGTTTGAAGGTTTTTTAAATGAATCGATTATTAAACGAGCGATTGATCAAGGTTTAGTAACCATTGAAATTATTAATTTTCGGGATTTTTCCAAATTAAATAATCAGCAAGTTGACGATACGCCCTACGGTGGTGGTAGGGGAATGGTTTTAAGACCAGAACCTATAGTAGATGCAATATTAAGTAGGAAAACCAAAGAATCGAAAGTTATTTTAATGTGTCCACAAGGTAAACCTTATCACCAACAAAAAGCCTTTGAATTAAGAAAAGAAAAACATTTAATTTTAGTGTGTGGTCATTATGAAGGATTTGATGAACGAATTCGGGAGTTTGTCGATGAAGAAATAAGTATTGGCGATTACATTTTAACGGGAGGAGAATTGCCAGCTATGGTAATTAGTGATAGTATTATTAGACTTTTAGAAGGAGTTATCAAAAAAGAGTCCTATGAAGAAGAGTCATTTTCCCAAAATTTACTTGACTATCCCGTTTATACGAAACCGCAAGAGTTTCGAGGTTTAAAAGTACCTGATGTCTTATTAAGTGGCAACCATCAAAAAATTAAGGAATGGCGCCACCAAGAACAATTAAAAAAAACGCAAGCCAAGCGTCATGATTTACTCAAATAATTCATATATTATAAAGAATAAATAACTATTTTTAAACTTGACAATTATTTACTTTTTATTAAAATAAAACAACGAAAAGAGGATTTTTATGCAAGGTAATATTTATAAACAAATTATTAAAAAACTCCAAGAATTTAATTTAATATCTAATTTTCAAAGTATTGATGAATTAAATATGTGGATATTAAAATTAAATAATAAACAAATAACTAATTTTTTAAGTGTAGACCAAATTAAACCAAGTATAGCCCCTATATTATTAGATATCATTTTTTTACAAAGTGATTATTTTCAAAGTGATTTAAATTTAATAGTGACAGCTCAAGATTTAGCTTTAGAAAAAGAATTAATGAGTACTGCGCGTGTGATAGATTCTTTAAATAGTCCGTATCATGAAGCCGATATGAATCTAATTTTTAATGCTAACTCTTTAATAAAAGCCCAAGAATTAGGTAGTACAGCCCGAAGTATGAGTTCTTTAAAAAGTTTGTATCATGAAACCGATATGAATTTAATTGCGCATGCTAAAACCAATATGATTGCTATAGAACTCGGAAATACTGCCCGGAATATGAATTCATTAGATAGTTTTTATCATAAAAGAGATATGGAATTAATAGCAAGAGCTATTTCTAGTGATTTAGCTAAATGTTTAGGTAATACTGCTTGTGATATGGAATCTTTAGGTTGGTTTTATCATGAAAGTGATATGAATCTTATTGATATGGCTAAATCTAATGATATTGCTAAAGAGTTAGCTCGAACTGCTCGTAATATTAATTCTTTAATGGGACCTAATCATAATACCGATATGCAATTGATTGCCAAAGCTAGTTCACCAATGATTGCCCAATCTCTAGGTTGGACTGCTCGCAATATCGATTCTTTAAATAGTAGATATCACGAGACGGATATGAACCTTATTGCGACAGCTGCTTCCGATAATATTGCCAGTTCTTTAGGATGGATTGCTCGCGACTTAGATTCTTTAAATAGTCCCTATCATGAAACTGATATGTGTTTAGTAGCTACTTCTAAAATTGATGATTATACTATCAATGATTTAGTTAATAGTATGGGTGATGAAGAAGAAGTAACCTTAAATTTACTTAATAAAAAAAGAAATTCAGGATTTTAAAAATAATTATTATTAATGCTAGCTTAAGGCGGGCATTTTTTTAAATACTATAAAACTTGACATTTACTTAATTTTTATTAAAATAAAACAACGAAAAGAGGATTTTTATGCAAGGAAGTATTTATAAACAAATTATCCAAAAAGTACAAGAACTAAAATTAAGAAATTGTTTTAAAGATGCAATGGAATTAAATAAATGGATATTAAAATTAAATGATCGGCAAATAACTAATTTTTTAAGTATCGATATTAAACTAGAATCTTATCTTGCCGATATCTTAATCGATTTAACTTTTTTAAATAGTCCCTATTTTCAACATGATATCAAATTATTAGAAAGTGCTGTTTCTGATGAAACTATTTTATCTTTAGGATGGATTGCTAGTAGCTATAATTCTTTAAATAGTCCGTATCACGAAGTCGATATGAATTTGATTGCGAGTGCTTCATCTGACGATATTGCTAGAGAACTAAGATGGACTGCTTGTAACTCCCTTTCACTTGCTAGTCCGTATCATGAATCTGATATGAATTTAATTGCTAGTGCTAAAAACGGTGAGATAGCTAACCAATTAAATCGTCCCGCCCAAAGTTTATTGAGTTTAAATAGTCCGTGTCATGAGTCTGATATGAACTTAATTGCGAGGGCCAGAACCTTACGTATTGCTACGGAATTAAGTTGGACTGCGGTCGATAAAGATTCTTTAGCAAGTTTAACTCATGAAAGAGATATGAATCTGATTTATAATGCTAAAACTGATGCCAAAGCCAAATATTTAGGAGATACTGCCATAAATCCTTATTCTTTAAATACTATTTATCATGAAATTGATATGAATTTAATTGCCAATGCTTTAAATGATAAAATTGCTTTTGGACTATCTTGGGTAGCTAGTAATTATTATTCTTTAAATGGTATTTATCACAAATATGATATGGAACTAATTAGCCAAGCTAAGTCAAATATTATTTTAAAACAATTAATTTTAACTGCCTGTGATCCTGATTCTTTAGCTGATTTATTTCATGAACATGATATGGAATTAATAGCTAATGCGAAAACTAGCGGTATAGCAGATTTAATAGGTTGTATGGCTAGAGATCCTAACTCTTTAAAAAGTATGACTCATTCTCGAGATATCGAAATGATTGCCAATGCGAAAACTGATGAGGAAGCTTTACAATTAGAACAAGCAGTTAAAAATAAAAATCAAATATATGCAGAAACCAAGAGTAATGCTAATGATTATTATATTAATAATATTAATGATTTAATTTTTGATGATGAAGAAATAGATATGGATGTTTTAAATCGCAAGATAAGTAAGAATTAAAGGAGAATATATATGTCCGGATATATTTATAAACAAATTATTAAAAAAATTCAAGATAATAATTTGCTAGAATATTTTGCTGATATTAATGAATTAAATCAATGGATTTTAGGTTTAAATAGTAACCAAATTAACAATTTTTTACATATCAATTTAGCTTTAAAACCAGATGTAATTAGGCAAGTATTAAGTTATGATTTTTTAAATAGAGATTCGCTTGTAAATGATATTGCCTATATAAATAATGCCCAAACTATGGCTATTGCTTCCGAATTATGTCTAGCAACTCAAGAATTAGCTAATTTAAATAGTCCGTATTATAAAACAGATATGAATATGATTGCGCATGCCAAAACCGATAAACTAGCCCATAGTTTGCATCTAGTAGCTAGTTGTCCTTTTTCTTTAAATAGTCCCTATCACGAAACTGATATGAATCTAATTAATAATGCTTTAAATGATGTAATTGCTAGTGAGTTAGCTGAGACTGCCATTGATGACGAATCTTTAAAAAGTATTTATCATGAAGCAGATATGAATATGATCGCGAGTGCTAAAAATAATGCTCTTGCGAGAGTACTAGGTTATGTTTCAAGAAGTTTTGTATCTTTAGCTAATCCTTATCATCATCAAGATATGGAGTTAATAGCCGGGGCAGAAACTAATAAAATAGCTCAAGAATTGCGAAAAACTGCTACTAATAAAGATTCTTTACAAAGCACTTATCACGAAACGGATATGAATATGATTGCTAATGCTAAAAATGATCTCATAGCTTTAGAATTAGGTAGTACTGCGCGCGATAAAGAGTCTTTAAAAAATATTAATCATGCCAATGTGATGGAAATAATTGCGAGTACCAAAACGGATGCAGAAATGATAAGTGATTTACTAACCAATATTAATGATAACGAAGAAGTAGATTCGATCGTTTTAAAAAGAAAATGCCAAAGGTAAGGTAACTAATTGCATTTTTTTCTTTATTTTAATAAAATAAAGATATATTAGATGAAGAGGATTTTTTATGACAGGTTATATAATTAAGAAAAAAAATAGGAATAAAAAGATTGTCCAATTTGATTTTCAAGCCGAAGGATATGCTTTCCAACCCCATATTAAAAATGAAAATTTTATTCAAGTGAGTGAACTATGTGTGCTGGATGAAACTTTTATCCATGGGATAATTTTAAGACATTTTGCTAAATCTTTTCGGCGGTTGGCGGCCATTACTTATAGTGTCGTTAATGATGAAGATTCCACTAGTGCCGATGCCATTATTGCTTTGGATGAAGTAGCTAAACAAAAAACCCTCTTAATTCGAAAAGATAAAGAATATTTAACTAAAAAAGAAGAAGAACAAATGGTGAAACGATTAAAAATGTTAGAAAAAGAACTAAAAGATAAATTAGTAGTGTTACGAAAGACAGAAACTGAAACTTTTTCGCGGTAGTAATTTAACATAGTTTTTGCTAAAATGAAGACGAGGTGAAAGTATGCGTTATAATGTGGTCAAAGGCGCTAAAGAGATACTAGAAAATAGTCCTTATGTTGTCAAAAATCCTGAAAACTATCGAAATAATTGGTCTGAACTTTTTCAAAATAATCATCCTATTTGTTTAGAACTGGGCATGGGAAGAGGAATATTTTTAATTGCCATGGCTAAACAAAATCCCCATATCAATTATATTGGCTTAGAATTAGATGCTTCTCAAACCGCTACAGCTATTAAAAATATCGGTTCTCAAAAATTACCTAATTTAAAAATTATTTGTGGTGATGCTTTAAATATTGCTAATTATTTTGGCAAAGAAATCGATACTATTTATTTAACTTTTTCAGAACCATGGCCCAAGAAACAAGATGAAAAAAAAAGGTTTACTTCCCCAACTTATTTAAAATTATATGATCGAATTTTTAAAAAACATAAACATATTATTTTAAAAACCGATAATAAAATTTTATTTGCTTCGTCTTTAGAAAATCTAAGTGAATTTTGGTATACCTTTAACCGAGTTAGTTTAGATTTACATCATGATGAGCGCCATATTCCCAATGTCATGACTGACTTCGAAGTTCAATATTATAAAGAACATCGTCCGATCTACTATGTCGATGCTATTTTTAAAGAGTAAAATTTTGACAAATATCCCTAAATAAGTTATAATACCCCATAAAAAAGGGGGATTTTTTATGGATAGACAATTAGAAAATCTAACAGATTTTATCTCTGAAAAGAGTAAAAATAATAAGACACCTGATAAATTGTTTATGACCGAATTAACGCAAAAAATTATAGCATACTGTGAAGTATCCGATTACGTCCAAAAAATAGTTTTTAAAAATAAATATATCATTAATTCTAATGTCTATGAAGCTGATTATCGCCAAGATATTAAAGCTATCGAAATATATTTACGAGGAATTAAAACTAATTTTTTAGAATTATGTCCTCTTTTTTATCAATTTGAAGATGAAAAAAATATTGCTATAGGAAAATATTTATATTGTGCTTTTAATATATTTCATGAATGTATTCATGCTTTACAATATAAAAATTATGATAATGGTAAAAATGATTGGGAAACCAAAATTATTACGCCTTTTTTAACAGATTTAAATCAAGAAACTTCTAAGAAACATTTATTTTTATTTAGAGAACAAATGAAACATTTACAAAAAGCTTATGAATTATATGATTATTCACCTTTAGAAAGGTATGCTAATGCTCATGCTTTATATAAAATAGTAGCAATGTGTGAGGCCTTA
Organism: uncultured Muribaculaceae bacterium; assembly: GCA_964591225.1. Classification (GTDB taxonomy): domain Bacteria; phylum Bacillota_I; class Bacilli_A; order RF39; family UBA660; genus MGBC108787. The sequence goes on from CAZQAO010000016.1 coordinate 14,838, forward strand.
CAAACCGAACCTACTTATAAGATGTTTATGTATTTATTATATTCTAACTATCTAAATCCTTACGAAGAATTAAATGAACCTACTATTTATTTTTTAGAGCAATTAGGATATCACCAAGTAGTTCTAGAGCTAAAGAGTCATGAATCAGAATTTGATTTTGATGACCGAGTTAATTTAGGACTTTATTTAAGTAAAAAAGAAAAAAATCAGTTAGAAGAAACTAAAATGTTATTTCACTCATAATATCTTGACAAGTAATTACATTTTATTAGAATAGAGAAAAGGAGAATAAATGATATGACTGGTAGTACTTATAAAAAAATTATTAAAAAACTCCAAGATTTTGATTTAATATCTTGTTTTCAAGAATTAGAAGAAGTAAATAAATGGATATTAAAATTAAATGATAACCAAATTCATAATTTTTTAAGTATTAAAAAAAGGATTCGGCCGAGTCTAAATAGTTTATTATTAGATTTTAATTTTTTAGCTAGTCCTTATTTTGCTAAAGATCTAGAACTAATTCAAAAAGCGAAATCGTCTCGGGTGGCTTATGAATTAAATCGTACAGCTAAAGATTCATTTTCTTTAAAAAGTCCCTATCATGAAACTGATATGAATATGATTGCGCATGCCAAAAATGATGTTATCGCCGAAGAATTAGGCTGGACCGCTACTGATTTATTTTCTTTAAAAGGGATGCATCACGCAAAAGATATGGAGTTAATTGCGAGGGCCAACACCAATGATATTGCTAAAGCTCTAAGTCAAGCAGCCATTTCTTCCCAATCTGTTTATAGTCCGTACCACGAAAGTGATATGGAACTTATTGCGAATGCGGCATCTGATGCGATTGCTTATGCCTTAAGTCATGTCGCTGTTAATTTTAATCGTTTAACTGGTTTTTGTCATGAAGACGATATGAATTTAATTAAAAATGCCTCAATGGATGTCGTGGCTTTAGAGTTAGGTTGGACGGCTACTAATTCTTATTCTTTAGAAAGCGAGTATCATGAGTCTGATATGCAACT
>CAZQAO010000016.1:15968-18151 GCA_964591225.1 uncultured Muribaculaceae bacterium
ATTTATTAAAAAATATTAGCGATGATGAAAATATTGATCAAGACGTTTTAAAACGCTATAAAAAATATTACTAAAATACCCGTTTATTTACGGGTATTTTTTTGGTATTTTTATTTATAAAACTTGACATTAACCCAATTTCTATTAAAATAGATAAAAGAAGAGTGAGGTTTTTATGAAAGGTTATATTTATAAACAAATTATTAAAAAAGTTCAAGAACTTAATTTAGAAAAATATTTTAATAATATCGAAGAATTAAATAATTGGATATATTTATTAAAGCAAAAACAAATTGAAAATTTTTTAAGTATTAATGTTCAAGTTTTACCAAATGTTTCTAAAACATTATTAAATCTTCATTTTTTAAATAGTCCTTATTTTCACAGTGATTTAGAACTAATCGCTAATGCTCCTTTAGAAATAGCTAAAAATTTAGCCATTACTGCTAGTAATAGTAATTCTTTGGCAAGTCCCCATCATAGTCGTGATATGCAACTTATTGCAAATGCTGCATCCAATGAAATTGCTATTAATTTACAGGAATTATCTATTAATTTAGCTTCCTTAAGAAGTCCGTATCACGAGACGGATATGAATTTAATAGCTACTGCTAATTCTGCTGCTAAAGCTTATGAATTAAGATATACTGCTACTGATATTTATTCTTTGACAAATCCGTATCACGAGACGGATATGCGTCTTATTGCTCATAGTCCTAATTTACATGCTCGTGGTTTAGGATGGATATCTAGATCAGCAGATTCTCTAAATAGTCCTTACCATGAAATTGATAAAAAATTAATTATTCGGGGTAAATCTGAATTAGCTGCCGATCAAATAAGTTTCTTAGCCACTAATAAAGATTCTTTAAATAGTTCGTATCATGAATTCGATATGAATTTAATTAGTAGTGCCAAAAGTGATTATGTCATAAAAGCATTACGTCGGGTAGCTGAAGATAGTAATTCTCTAAATAGTCCCTATCATAAAAGTGATATGCTTCTTATTTCCCTTGCTAAATCAAAAGTTATTGCCCAAGAATTAAATAATACTGCAGTTAATATTTTATCTTTAACTAATCCTTATCATAATAGTGATATGGAATTTATTGCTCATGCGAAAACCAAAGAAATTGCTTTAGAATTAGGTAAGGCCTCTCGTACTTTAGAATCTTTGGAAGATCCCAAGCATGATTATGTAATGAAGTTAATTGCGAGTACCAAAACCGATGAAGAGATTATGGAACAATTATTAACTAATGTTAAAGATGACGAAGAAGTAAATATATTAGCTTTAAATCGAAAATATACAATGAAATAAAGGAGTTTTTATGCAAGGTTATACTTATAAACAAATTATCAAAAAAGTAAAGGAACTAAAATTAAGAAATTATTTTGAAGATACAGATGAATTAAATAAATGGATACTGAGATTAGATAATAAGCAAATAACTAATTTTTTAAGTATCGAAGTTTCTCTAAATCCCGAAATTTTAGCAATATTATTAGATTATAATTTTTTAGCTAGTCCTTATTTTCAAAGTGATTTAGAATTAATAGTTAAGACTCCTTTAGAAATAGCTAAAAATTTAGTTAAAACGGCAATTTCTGATATCTCTTTAAATAGTCCTTATCACGAAGCTGATATGAAGTTAATTACGCAAGCCCAAAATATTTATCAAGCTGGTTTTTTACAAGAATTAGCCACTAATCAAAATTCTTTGGCAAGTAAATTTCACGAGGCGGATATGAATTTAATTGCTAGTATTCTAAATAATGACATATTAGAATCATTAAGTATGGTAGCAACTAATTCATATTCTTTAAATAGTTCGTATCATGAGAGTGATATGGATATGATTAAAAATGCTAAAACCGCTGTTATTGCTTTAGAATTAGGGTGGACAGCTATAAATCCAGATTCTTTAAAAAGTGAATATCATAGGTTTGATATGAACCTAATTGCCAAGGCCCAAACTGATGAAAAAGCAAAATCGTTAAGAGTAGTTGCTACTGATAAATATTCTATAAATAGTAAATACCATAGGTCTGATATGAATTTAATAGCTAAAGCTAAAACTGATGTCATCGCTCAAAGATTAAGTTCTGTTGCTACTAATCAAAAATCTTTGAGAAGCCAATATCATGAAATGGATATGAACTTAATAGCTAACGCGGAAACT
>CAZQAO010000017.1:0-17811 GCA_964591225.1 uncultured Muribaculaceae bacterium
GATGTTGTTTTCTATTATTCTTAATCTCCATCTCCGAAAGAATTAAATAACTCATTATAATTACAGTTAAAGTTTTAAATAATTCTTTTAAGTTTTTAACAATTAAATTTTCTCTTTTTCATTTATATTACCAAGTATTTCAATAATTATATCTTTTATTTCAGTTGGAATATAATAAGAATAATGATCTCCATTTTTATATACAAAAACTAAAAAATTTTCAATGTCTTCTTGGTAAACTGACATCCATTGTGAATTTTCGTAATTAATTAACCTTTCAAAATATATTCTTGTGAATTCATCATCTTTTGATATATCTAAACATTCTCTAAATTTTTCAATAATTGCATTTTTTAATTCTAAAATACTATTTATTCCAGTTTCTTTTAACGTTTTATCTAACAACTCTTTATTTAAAGCTTTTAATGATGAAAGTAAATCCAATTTATTCTTTTTTACTAAGTATTTTTTGTACTCCATATTTTACTCCTAATTATTTTTTTATATTTTTATTTAATAAAAACTTCTTTTATTAATCCGTAGAATACTTATTATTTTCTTCTCCCTTTTAAATAAATATCTCTTTTTATTTTTATGTTACATACATTGAATATTTTTACACTTCTGACGTTTTTATTCAACATTATTATATAATATCAAAAAAAATTTTTCAATTATTAAAAATATGCTTTTCAGAATATGTTAATTCTAATAGTAAATACAATTTTTTAAATAACAGGTGTATTTACTTTCAGAATAAATTACTTTTCAAACAAATCATGTCATATTATATTTTATTGTACTTACTTTTATAATATTTTCATTATAGAAATAAAAATTCCTTATTCTTTCTTATAAGAAAGAATACTATTTTATTTTTGTTCACTTAAATAGTATTCTAACAAATCCATCTATCTAATCAATAGACAATATTATTTTACCATATTTCTTTTTAATTTGATAGATATAAATTTTTATTATTAAATTATGTAGAATTCCACATAAAATAAAAAAGAGGCAGCATCAGTAAATACTAGAATCATACACTTTTTACGTTTTTTTAACACATCTACATTACCACATTTTTGAAATTTTTCCATTTTTTTAAATTCGTCGAAAACAAGAGTTTTGAATTTAATTCAGTCTGTTTAACACAACTTTTATTAAAACTATTTTTTAAAGAACTATTTTCTATCATTTTTGATAGATCTATATCAAGATTTTCATCTTAATATCATTTCTTATTAGTCTTTCTCATTTTCTCATAAAACTTTTCACACTATCCAATATAATTATCAGTTCCCCACAAAATATTTTTATTAGTAGTCATATCTTTTAATAAAATTGACAATAATTCATAATCAAACTGATATATGTTATTTTCTTTTATATCAACCAATTCTGCAAACAATATGACCACCTCCTATCACAATTAAATATAATCATTTTTATTCTAACGTTATTTCTTATTCAACAATATTATATATTTTCAATATTAATTGGTATAACAAACCAACCATTTAATTTACAGTTTCTTATGAATATCTATTCTATTTATGTCATGCATTCTCTTAAAGTAATAACTAAGCCAAATTTTACACCTTCATCATCATCATTATTTTCTTTAAGATGCTCTATTACCACATTAACTGTTGTTTTAGAAGTTAAATTGTATTTTTTTCTAAAACTTCTTTATCTCTTTTCAACGTTGACGGAATTTAAACTATATCATTATCCAATTTTTTTATGATATTTATGTACCTTACTCACATATTTAAAATATCAATCATCATTTTTATATTGTTCATCTCTTTCACTATTCATCTAAACTTTGTCCATTTATACAAAATACAGCATATAATGGAACTGATTTTATATTATTTTTGAACCCAAAATTTTTACTAGATATTCTAATTCCGTATTTTGGTTTATATTCTTTCATATAATTATTTAAACTTTTTGATTTTGTATGAATACTCGATTTTACTTCTACAGGTATTATTAATCCTTTTTCAGATTGTAAAATAAAATCAAGTTCACTATTAAATTCGTTTTTCCAATAATTTAAATTTAAATTATTATATTTTAAAGAACTAGCAACATAATTTTCAGTAAGCATACCAATCATTAAATCACTTACTGCTTCACGATTTTTTATTAGATAAATTGGAAATTCACTTAAATTAGTAAGTAATCCAACATCATTCATATATAACTTAAATGAATCTAATTCTTCATACATTTTTAAAGGTACTCCTATTTTTGTTTTGACACATTTATTTACAATACCAGCATTTACTAACCAATTAATTGACTCGCCAAAAATAGAACTAGTGCCACCTTTTTGCACTAATTTATACTGAAATTTTTTATTTTCTTTGGCAAGTTGAACTGGTATCGAATCGAAGGTAGCAATAATTTTAGGAGCATCTTTAGTATCAGTATATTTGGTTATATCATTTTTATAAGACTCTAGTATAGATTTTTGATAATCTATGGCATTTATTGTTGAATTAGAGTTAATAAACTCCTCTACAACCTCAGGCATCCCACCAATAGTCAAATAATCATAGTATAAATTCATTGCTTTACTATGAAGTAAATTAGGCATTGGTATATTAGAATTAAAACATTCTTGGATTTTTTCTAATAATAAATTGTTATTAGTATTTATTAAAAACTCTGCAAATGATAAAGGATAAATTGTTAAAAAATCAACTTTACCAACGGGAAAAGAAAATTCTTTTTTATTAATATGAATGCCAAGTAAACTTCCTGCTCCTATTATATAATATTCAGGTGCTTCTTCATAAAAATATTTTAAAGAAGTTAAAGCACGAGTATTTCTTTGAATTTCATCAAAAAATATTAAAGTGTTATTTTTATCTATTCTTTTATTAAAAACAATTTCTAAATTTTTAATGATATATTCTGGCGATATATTATCATCAATTATTTTGCCAATAATATTATTTGTTTCAAAATTAACATATATTATATCTTTAAAGTATTCTCTGGCAAATTCTTTTACTAAATAAGTTTTCCCTACTTGTCTTGCTCCGTATAAAAGTAATGGTTTCCTATTTTTCTTATTTTTCCAATTAATTAAATCATTCATAGCTTTTCTTTGCATATTTTTCACCTATTTATAATATACTACATAACTCAAAAAAAATCAATATTATATCAACTTTTTTTGAGTTATATCTAATTTAGTTAATTGCAAAAGTAAATTCAACATAAAAAAATAAAAAAGTGGAATTTAATCATACAAATAAATATATGGAATTTACTTATGCAAAATGATATACCCGAATTTCGTAGTTAAGTTTAAAAAAATCATCAGAATAACCATATAAAATAAGTTTTTATTTGTATAGTTATATAACTATATCATTAATCAATTTCATCTTTTTTTATTAAAACTATTTTCTATCATTTTTGACAGATCTATATCAAGATTTTAATCTTAATATCATTTTTTATCAGTATTTCTCATTTTTCCATAAAACTTTTCACACTACCTAAATTTTCCTTATTTTATCTATATTTCTATATACATTTATAAATGACTCCTTTTTTGAAAGTAATTTTTATATAGAAATTTATATTTTTATCTACCAAAAAATGACATTACTCGATATAATTTTTATAAACATATAGAATCGAGGTAACGTCATGTATAAAATATCAGTTATTATTAAATTTTTAAATAGTATTAATAAACTTATCCTGTAGGCTTTTCCTACCTACTCTTAATTATTTGTTTATAGAATATTTTAGAAGAATTGAAAAATTAAGTATTAATTTTTAGGCAATCTTTATTTTTAATAATCAGTTGTTGGATTTGGAATCAATAATATATCACCTACATTAAGTAATGTTGAAGTTAAATTATTTAAATTTACTATATCATCAACCGTTACTCCATAATTACCAGCTATTTGATATAAAGTATCGCCTTTTTTAATAACATAAGTTATATTCTCAGTTGTAGTTTCATCAACTGGTATTTGTAAAGTTTGATTTATAGTTAATAAATTACTTGTTAAATTATTGTAACTTTTAATAGCCTCAACTGTTGTATTGTATTTTCTTGCTATGCTATATAAAGTATCGCCTGGTTTAACTTGATATACAACAAAATTAGTCTCTTCAATACTAGTACCTTTAGGGATATATAATCGTTGACCAATTGATAAGATATTGCTTGTTAAATTATTAAGCTGTTTTATTGCATCAACTGATACTCCATAAGTATTAGCAATTTTATATAAGGTATCACCTGCTTTTACTGTATAAATAATATTACTTGATGAAACTTTGGGAATTCTTAAAACTTGACCTACTTGTAAAACCGTAGTTGGAAGATTATTATATTCAATTAATTCATCGACTGTTGTATTAAATTTTTCAGCTATTTTATATAAACTATCCCCTGCTTGTACAATATATTCATCAGCATTATTATCTGGAGTACTTGGTGTATCTGGTTCAAATACAGGAATCTTTAAAATCTGTCCAATTTGTAACGTATTACTTGTTAAGTTATTTAAACTTTTGATAGCTTGAACAGTCGTATTGAATTGCCTAGCTATACTATATAAACTATCTCCTCTTTTTACAGTATAAAGTGTTTCATCAGTATCTCCATTTGGAGGAATTGAACCTGGTGGAGCATAAGGTACTCCAATATAATCAGTAACTGCTTCCACTACTCCCTCTACATAATCTAGTAAATTATTTTGAAGTTTTCTTCGGTCATTAGCATTATCGATAAAACCATATTCAATTAAAAGTGATGTTGTATTAGGTGTTTCACGCATTATATAATAATAATCTTTTGAAGGATCTTCTGGTAATACTCTTTGATAATATTTTCTTTTTATTTGACCTTTATCTCCGATTGCATCAAGAATTATAGCTGGAAGTTCTGAATCCGTTCTTAAAGGATAAACTATTTCAGCTCCTTCCCCACCTCCGGACAGATTTTGTGTGATTAGGCACAAATTATTCCTTGATTTTACTGCATTTAATTTTTATAAAAACTACTATAGGGGAAGGTAATTTTGTGTAATTAAAAAAATTACCTTGATTTTATTTAATTTCTTCATAATTTATTTTTACATCATCAAGCACTTTAAATCTATATTGAATTTCAATATTTTTATCCTTATCAATATAAATAGCTTTTACTAAAGTTTTTATTAATTCTCTATTCGGTTCATTCAAATTTAAAAGTGATTTTATTTGACTTTCATATTTTGTTATTTTTTTAGCATCTTCTTTTCTTTGAATTTCTTCATTATCTATTTCATAAAGTCTAGAATTTAAATTTGATATTTGTTTTTCAGTTTGTGATACTAATCTTGTATAATTATCAACTGTTATAATACCTTTGAATTTATCATCATAAAGTGAATCAATTTTTCTTTTTAATTCTTCTATCTCATCAATAATTTGTTTCTTTTCTTTTTCATTTTCTTTTTTTAATAAATCTCTTTCTAATAAAAGTTTTTTAGAAATTTCTTTTATATTTAAACTGTCTAAATATTTTTGACACGTTGTTTTAATAACTTCCATTATTTTTTCTTCTAGTTTATCATAAGGAAAGAAATGTGGATAACATAAATGCCTTCTTGGATCTCTTGCATACTTATTACAATTAACACTCCAATACTTATTATTTTTATAGTTTTTATTTTTTCGATAAAGTACTGATAAAGAATTACCACACTCTTTACAAACGAGTAAATTTTCTAATAATCTTTTTTCTCTGTTGCAATGAGTATTTCTAATTCGTGATGGAGCATTTTGAATTGCCTCAAAAATCACTTTGCTAACTAATGGTTCATGAGTATTTTCAACAATTATCCAAAATTGTTTTTCTAGTGCTACTTTCTTTTGAGATTTATAAGATAATTTAGTTTGTACGTTTTGTACCATATCACCTGTATACATTCTATTTTTAAGTAATTTATTAACTGATGAAATAGTCCACACATTTGTTTTTTGTCTTGATAATGCTTTAGTATTTTTATACATACTAGGACTTAATAGTTTATTATCATTCAAATAAGATACAATATCACTTACACCAATTCCAGAATAAGACATTTGGAAAATCTTTTTAACAATAGGAGCAACCTCTGGATCAGGTATTAAATGTCCTTTATCAAGTGGATCTCTCATGTAGCCATAGCAAGGTTTACTTCCTATGAATTTGCCTTGTTGTTTTTTATTCTTTAATATCGAACGAATTTTTTTTGAAGTATCTTTACTTGTCATATCATTAAACAAAGCTTTAAAAGGCGCTATATCGTTATTAGCAGACTCTAAAAATGTATCAACTTGATCCAATATAGAAATATACCTTATTTTCTTTTGAGGAAAATATTGTTCTACATAATATCCACATTGAATGTAATCTCTTCCTAATCTTGATAAGTCTTTGGTAATTACACAATTAATTCTACCATTTTCAATATCCTTTAACATTCTTTGAAATGCCGGTCTATCAAAATTGGTGCCTGTAAAACCATCATCAATATACTCATCTACTAAGGTAAAACCACTTAATCTTACATAATCTAAAAGTAAATTTCTTTGGTTAGTAATACTTTCACTTTCTGATTCATAAGTTTTACCTTCATCACTTTCTGATAATCTAATATATAAACCTACTTTATAAAAACTTGGTGCTTGTATTATATTATTGTTATACACTTACTACTCCTTCCAATGTGTATAACTTTAATAAGCAATAACATTATATCACATACCATCATTGCTTGTTAACTTCTAACATTTTTTTTAAGTACTCCTCAATTAAATCTACCAAGTTTTTATCTTTATCAAAAGTTTCGGTTATATTCATCTTGATACACCCCTCCATTCATTTTATGAATTAAGAACTGCTATAAGACTTATACTAAGATTAGTTTTAAAATTAAGGTATAAAAAAATTAGTTATATCTCAAACTAATTAAAACTCTGGATAACCACTCAATTGTCTTTTTCTTTTTTGAAGTTCAATTTTATAAAACTCCAAATCCTTTAAATACTGCTTTCTAAAATATTTTTCATTTAACCATTTTACTCCTTCTTTAGTAATCATCACTTTTCCGTCTTTGATATATTTATAAGATTTATTGTTTCTTTTTTCCGTTCTGTTTACTGCTACCCCTATAGAATTTTTACTTTTGCCAAAATATTTCCTTAAATCGATTAAAAACATATCTTTATAATCAAAATCATAATGAGAAATATTTAATTCCTGTTCAAGCCTTAAAACTTGTTTTTCAAAAAATTCTATTTCAGCATCTAAATAATACTTATCACTGAAATAAACTTCTCTTAACCATTCTACATATTCTACTCTAACATAAACTACATGTTCACCATTTTGAGCCAACTTTTTTATAATCCATCTTTCATAGGGATGTCTTTTAATCATCTTCTTAGATATATTATAAAATTGCTCTTCTGTTAAATTAAACTCTCTTAAAATATCATATTTCATTCTAAGCTTAAATTCCATAAATGCTCCTTTCATTTTTTAGAGATTACATAGTATTATCATATAAAGTATCAAGCATGGTGTTGACACACCCATCTACTTGTTAGGGAATATCCCTAAGACCCTCTAAATAGCCTCCGACGGTTTAGAATTTTTTCTTAAAAATAATAACAATTTTCATTATTTTTATTTAAAATTTAACTCATAAATATCACCATCCTTTATAGAAAGACTAAAAAAGTGCATGAAAAAAAAGAGAGACAAAATCCTCTCCTAAAAAGCACCTATTTATACCCTTCCTATACTATCATTTTAACACAAAAAAATAGGAAAGTAAATGGAAATGATAAATATATAATACGATTTGTTTGTAAAAATTATTCAAATATTATATTTTCTAATTAAAATCATTCTATGACGCAGTAGCCGTACCTCTTTTTATATAATTAAGTGTTTTTTCTGCATATATGTTATCTTTTGCATAATTATCTTTATATTTTCCAATAAAAAACAATTCAACTAATTCTGAGTGTTTTTTTAATTCCGGCAAATAATAATCATCTGTTAACTTACAATACCCCATAAGATTATCTATTTTTTTCAATTTTTTCCATAATGTTTTATCACTATATCTGATATTACAATATAGCTTATCAGCATATGTTAAAAATTTATCAGTTTGTTCTTTTACAGCATCTTTATTGTTTTTATTTTTTTCAATGTTTTTTATACAATCATCAAGAATTATTTTTATTTGATTTGAAATTTTAGAAATTATTTCATTATTTTCAATATATTCAAAATCTATTTTAGTTATATCTAATTCATCAAAACTAATTTGGCTTAACTCATCTTTAGATAAAATATTGGCTAAATAAATTGTATGATTTAAATCTTTATTTATAATATCAATAATTTTATTTCTACTTTTTAGCAAATCAATGCTATGCCTTTCTAAATCAGATGTAATTACAAAACCTTGATTTTCACAGTAAGAATTTATAATTATTTCTAACAGCTCATTTGATCTCTCTCCGAATATATCTCCATATCCTTTTAACAAATTAAAATGTTTAAATAGATTTTTTTCATTATCAAAACCCAATATTATTTTTGTGTCTTCAATACTACTTGATTTGATTATATCCTTTAAATCATGTTTTATTGGATCCAAATCATTATATTCTATTCCAATATTAGATAAAATATCAGCATATTTTTCTTTATTAAATTCCGAAGAATTTTTCATTTCGATAATCATTTTTATTATTAATTTATTAATGTTTTCATTTTGAGAAATTAATTTCGTTTTTGATAACATTTGTTCAATACTTTCAAATGACAAATCTTTACCTTTTAAATTTTCAATTAGAGGTGCTATTATAAATTTATATTTTTCTGGTTCATTAACTATTAAATCAAAATTATCCAATATTTGCTTAAAATATGTATCACATTTTATTTTCTTATATCTTGTAAATAAATATTTCTCTAAAATCAATTCATTTAATTCTAAATTTTTATCTAATTCTTTTATAATATTACCAACATAACATTTGTCTCCAGATGTTGGATTTAATTCAAAATACCAACTAAATTCTTTGTGATACTTGTAAAAATTATTATCTAATAATTTATCTATTATTTTAATAAATTTTTCATTTTTTATTTTTTCACAACTCTTAAAATAGTTTATAAAAATCTCTAAATCATTTTCAATATATTCAAAATCATCTTCTAGATTTTCAACTATTAATTCTAAAATACACTCTATTAACTTATCCTCAAACAAACCCACTTCATTTTCTATTAAACATTCAACATATTCTAATAAGCATTCATTTATATATTTTATATTAAGGTGTTCTATATCTTTGTCATTTTTTCGTTCTTTTACAAATAAATTTCTATCTTCTTTTATATAAGAAAAATTACTAACAATATCTTCAAAATATTGATTAAAAACTTGATTGTTTTTTTGCTTTCTAAATTGCGTAATAACAAAAGATATTCTTTTCAAAAAATCACTATATAAAAACCTTTTATTTTGTATAGGTTTAATTATATTTTCTCTTATTTCATAATCTAAAAACTTACGATTGTTTTCAAGATCTATTTGAATATTATTATCAAACTTATTTTTTACAATAGGATCTTCACATATTGCTTTTATTTTATATTCTGGATATGATATTTTGTTTTCATACATTGGAAAATTATATAAATCAACATTATCAGTTTTAGATAAAAAATCTAATAATTTGTTATCAAATCTTATTTCCCTTTTAGTTTTTGAAGATTCAATATAGTCTTTTGATTTATAATTAATTATTTCATCATCTGTAAGTTTTATTACAACGTTATAATTACTAATTAAGTTGTGATAATATTTTGGAAACTCATTTTTTAAAATAATTAATTTAGCAAACATATATCCTTTATCAATTATTTCTTCAGGTCTATAATTATAAATTTCATTTATAAATTCATTAGCAAATTTTTTCATTTTTCTGGGAGTATCAATATAAAATTTAGATGCTAAATATAATCCATCATTAACTATAGTTTTATAATTATCTTCAACATTAACCAAAATTTCATCTTTTAAAGGTTCAAATTTAACTTTTGTATAATTTTTAATTTCTAATGGATAATCAATAATTTTAGAAAAATAATCATAAGTTTGATTTTCTAAAGCATTAAACAAAATATTAGGATCTACAGGAATAATAAACTTTACATCATAATTTTCATCCAATATAAATGTTTTTAATGTGTCAAATGTTGATTTTATCTCTTCATAATTACATCTATCAATATCATCTATAAAAATTAAAATTTTTTTATCTTTAACAATATCTTCAAAATCTCTTGCAAATTGTTCCGGCGAAAATTTTTTACTTACTGATTTATGGGTTATTTCAGACACTAAAAATAAAGGTAATATAAAACTTATTAATGTTATAGTTATTGGAGTAATTAAATCAGCACAATCATACCATTGTGGATGAAGATTATTAACATATAATATAGCGAATATTCCTATAACATAAACAAAAAAAACACAAATTAACACTCTCCAACTTTGTTTTATAAAAGTCCAAAGTTTTCTCCACAACATTATATATAATTGTCTATCTTCTGAACTATCGCTATAATAACTTTCTTCTCTTTCAGCAGCTGCTTTACTACCTTCTATTTTATTTGAACACACTATAAGAAAATCTCTCATAAAATCATATTCATTATATTTCCAAGCATTATATTCAACTATTTCATTTTCTTTATACACTTTTTCTTCTATTAACTCCGAAATAGCATTTTTAATAATTGAAGTTTTGCCAATTCCCCATTTGCCATAAACACCTATTGATTTAATATCATCTTTTTTTACAGCTTCTTTTATTTTTTTTACATATTCCTTACCATCAAAATAATCATCATCATTAAATTTATTTTTTACTTTATCATTAATATAAAACATTTTTTACCTCCCAATCAAAAAAGAGCATATTCCATCTTAAAAATGGAAATACACTCTATTTTATATATATTCTATCAAAAAAAAGGGAAAAAATCTATTAAATGAGAAAAAATAGTTTTGAAAATTATTCCATCGATTTAATTCTTAATTCAATATGACTAATTTCATCTTTCGTAAGATTGTATTTTTTATATAATTGTTTATCTATTTCAGATATACTTTTAGACCAATCTATATCAGAATTATTTTCAAAATTTTCTATAGGCACATAGCTAAATGTTTTTGAAGTAGCATCTTGACTACTTTTTAACAAACTATGAAGATATCTTAAAAACTTAGTTTGTAAATATTTTGCTAAATTATTAGCTGTTTCCTCATTTAATGAAATATCTGCTCCAACAACTAAATATGATTCAGTACATACAGTATTTGGTCTACCTACAAATGAATTCATATTATCATCATTCAATTCCGTACCAACATTATTTGCTCGTGGAATAAATACTTTCCAACAATTAACCCACTCGTCATGACATAATATTGATTTCGGATTCACATAAACAACCTTTTTACCTTTTATATAACAAGCAACTGTATTTTCATTGCTTTTTTCTACTGCTACATTATTACTCCTAGCAAAATTGCCATCTAATCCAAAAGGTTTTCTTGATGATACAATCTCACTAAATGATTTGAAATCATTAGTTACAATCTTGTCTAAAATAGATTTTGCCTTGCTATCCCTTATAAAAATATCTTCATTATAGAATTTCAAAGGCCTTAATATTTCATCAATTACTGTATTATTAGCATGGGTAAATACCTTAACAAGATTTCTCTCATTATCATAATCTTTATCCCATAACCAATAGCAAATTCCTCCACGATTATTTGTGTTAGGAAAGATATCATCTGGTGTTAAACAATCATGTAATTCTTTTATGTGTACATCATTAACCATATCTTTTCTAAAGTCATCTAACCCTTTTCCTCCAACGTACCAACGAGAAGGAATTATTAATGAAACATATTTAGGAGCTAATTTTTTAGAAATATTTACAAAATAATTATAAATAGGTCTAGCACTCGCACCAGCTCCACCATCAGATTCTTGATATGGAGGATTTCCTATAATTATATCAAAATTCATTTTATCATCTCCTTCTTTATTAAATAAATTATCTTCTAATTCTATATCCGAAAAACTTTGTGCTTGAGTTATATAATCAACAATTCTATCATAATCTAAATCATCATCTTTTGTTACCTTCAATAAATCATAAGAATTAAATTTTTCAGATATATTATTGCTATTTAATCCCAATATTTCATATATTTTTCTGGTAAATTCATAGGCTACTCCAGAAGTAGGAATAGAATATATATTATTTTTATATTTATCATATGAAATATTATTTTCGTTTAAAATATTAACTAAAGCCAAAATAAATTCTGCTTCTTTGCTTGCAATATCCAAAATTTTGCCATTATTGTTAATAATTTCAATTAGATTATCTTTTCCAATCATCTCAAGCATATCTCTACATGTTTTTTGTGGTGTTATAACTTCAGAATCAGATAATTTATCAAATTTATTAATTGCTATCGTTGCTCTTTCAATTTCCGTAATTGAATCATCATTTGATAAATTATTTATATTTTGTATTTTATAATCTAATTGTCTTAATATAAATATGTCTATTGAATTATTTATTAAAATTAGTATCTCTTTATTAAGTCCTAAATGATATGCAATTCTTTGATTTTCTTCTTGATAAATAACATTAATTATATCTTCTAATGATGCAACTGAATTTTTTGTCAATATAGCAAAGAATAAAATCCTAGCATAATAAGTCCTAAATTGTTTTGTTAAATTACTCTTTATATTACCATCTTGTTTTTGAGGACTTACTGACTGTAAATGCTTTTCTGATTCATTATCACCAGATTTATCAAATAATGTCTCATCTAAATCTCCAAAGTCAAAATAATCATTATCTACATCATCATCTGTATTATTAACTTTAAACCCTTTACTTGTTCCAAATTCACCTTGCTTTGATATAATTTCAAATATTTCTGGAATATTAACTAATGATAAATCAATAGGTATTTCACTAACTTCTTCAAATATTCCTCTATCTTTAGAATAATTACTAATGGCATTCATTATATCAACTGCCTGTATTTCTTGAATTTTATTTTTATTTAATACAATTATTGGTGAAATTCTCAATTCATTACTTATTCTTTCTTCTAACTTACTATTTCCAGCTTTATCAACATTTGCATTATATATCATTGACTTTGTCTCTTGCATTACAAACATTCTATTAGGATCAAAATCTACTAATAAAGTTTGTGGCTTTTTGTTATACTTAATTAAATTACCATCTTTAGATAAATAATTTTTAATATATTGATTTTGTAATCTAAATATTGCTTGATCATATTCTTGTGGTGAAGAAGTATCTTTTAAATAAATCATTGTATCCCATTCTTCGACTGTACTTCCTGTAAGCATTCTATTAACAGTCAAAGTTAAAGTTTTTTTATTTTCATTTTCATATCCTTTAATTTTATTTTTTACATCTTTAACATTTTTATATAAATTAGGATTATCAACACCTGATATGTTTATAATCTCATATTGATTTAGATTCTTAAATTTATTACTATTATTTTTTATTAATTCTTCTATTGCATCACATGAAGCACGATAAGGTAAAACCATTACTATGTGTCTGCACATTTTGCCATCTTTGATTTTGTCATAATCTAAAAAACCAAGTACATTCTCATCATCCTTAGTACCATCTATTACTTCTAATAAATCTAAAACTTCATCACCATAAACAAATTTTTTGTGATCACCATTAGAATTTTGCTTAATTGATTTTGTTCTAAACAACTCAGAAAATGCATAAGAAATACCATTATTTCTTAATTCTTCTAATTTTCTTCTTACCGATTCATTTGGATTAAAAGCAAATCTTATCATTTGAGGAAAACCAAAATAAGGGTTATCCCATTCTTCATAAGGTTTACCTGTTTCATCATTTATAACACTATTTTCAATATCTTTAAAGTGTTCGTTATCCCACTTTTCTTGTTCGCTTACTATATCAGAAAATTGACAAAATGCTATTATATCTTCTTTTGTAAATTCACTTCCCATTAAAATTCTATAAGGTGTGCCTGATAAGTGAATTCTAACTTTTGAATTTAAGGCTTTCACTTGATTGTTTGCATCTTCAAAATCAACAAATCCATCTTCGCGTGTTTCTTTAACATCTTTAAATCCATCTCTAAGAACTGCACCATATTTATCTGCTCTAGCACCAAAATGTGTTTCATCAATTAATAACAAATCTATTTGGTTATTAAATAACTCTCTATGCTTTTCTTTTATTTCAACACCCTGTAGATCTTGAAGAGTTAAAAATATTGCTAATCTTTTATTTTCATTTAGTTTATTTTTAATTATGTTTTCGTCTAATAAATCTTCACTCGTCAAAAAGTCATACTCGTTAAAATTTTCTACACTTTCTACAGTCTTTTTCCATTCTTCTTTAACATCTGCTTTAGCTGATACAATTACTACTATCTTTGCATTCATTTCTAAAGCACAACACATAGAAGTAAAACTTTTCCCAAAACGCATTACAGCATACATTAATAAGTTATTTCTACCTTTATCATATGCCTCTTTAAACTTATCAATAACAATTTGTTGATTTGGTCTTGGCTTCCAATAACCTGTAGAAACATATTTTTCAATTGTTCTTAATCTACTATCAACATTGTAATATTGATATTTCATTAAATTTTCCTCATAACTTTTTTGAATATCTTCTATTGCTGATTCAACGTCTGTGACAGATGTTTCTTTAAAAAACTCATTTGAAACATATATATCAGTAAAATCATCTGAGTCAATTCTTTTTTTATTTAAATCATTTTCTAAATAATGGTGAACGGCATAATCTCTAAAAAAAGTATTTTCATCAACCATGGCTTTCTTTTCATACTCTTTTTTTAATTCAGGATATAATTCTTTCCATTCATTGAGTCTCACAGATACAGGTCTATATGTATCCCCAACTTTCAAATAATTTGGGATAGTATTTGTAGTAAATGCATAAATATGCGGCTCTACTCTTCCAACAATTATTTTATCTAAAAGTTCTTTATTCTCCATTTACTACACCTCACTTCTTAATTAATGTATAAAATTTAATAATTTTATTTTTATCCCAATTCATAACTTTGCAATATATTCCATTATGATTTCTATAATTTCCAGTCTTGCAACCATTACATTCATTTTTTGTTTCTACATCTCCAAACAATGTATGTTCTTTAATTATTTCATTCTTACAACTATTTGGAATTACAAACTTTAAACCATCCATTTGCCAAATGTTCCAACTAATAATTTGAGCAATTTGTTTTATCAAATCAATTGATGGTTTTTTATTAAATTTACTTTTATAATAATCGATATAAGAATATAAAATATTTTCTCTTGCAAGTAAAACATTATCTCCTTGCCAATCATAACCATATATACTTTTAACTGCAATGATAGACCACTCAATCCATTCATTTTCTATATCTACATTTTCAGATAATACTCTCAGTTTTCTATCTAGTAAACCTATTCTTTCTTTGATTTTAATACTTTTTCCTGTAACCGTATCATAACGACTTACAAGATAAGGCGCTTCCCCACAAGAGATTTCTAGTCTTAAACTTTTTATGTAATCTTGCCAAGTTTTATTACTAGGAAACTCAATTTTATTTTCATTAGTTATCCATTTTTTTTGTTCTGACTTATTAAATACATTTTTTTTACCAAACCATTCATCATCAGCTAAATTATTTTGTTCATTACATATCCAAGATGGTGTAAATACTTCTGCACTATCCTTAATTCTTTTGATTTTTTCATTCGAATTTTTTCTTGAACGTGGTTTTATAATATCACCATGAATTCCTGTAATTTTATTTATAGTTATTTCATCATCAAAGTTAAAACCATTACCATGTTCTTTGTAGTTATCAGAAGCCCATATAATATTTTTTTTAGTAGTATTATCATAAAGCAATGTAGACAATATTTCATTATTAGCTTGTAATAAATTATCTTCTTTAATATCAACTAATTCATTAAACATTATATCACCTCCTGATTGTGTAAAAAATTATAAAAACTTTACATAATTATTATACTATAAAAACGAGTTATTTACTATGATTACACTTTAAATAAAATAAATATTTTTGAGTATGAAATTTGTTTTAACAATTTTAACTATTTGTTTTATTACTTTATTTTTTTATAATTTATTATATATAGAAAACCGTATACGGTAATCCATATACCCGTAAAGGTAATATGGATTAACTTTCATATGGTTTTTCATAAATTATATATTCATAATAAAATCTACCCGTTTCACTTCTTTTCTGAACCATTTTTAAATATTTATATTTCTTCAACTCTTGTAAAATTTTTCTAATAGTTTCTTCGCTTTCAACGCTAATGCTAGAAAGTCCGACTAGTGAAAATTTCCAGTTATCAGATAAAGATAACATCATAGATAATAGTCCTTTTGCTTTTAAACTTAATCTTCTATCTTTAAAATGATAATTACTCATCACAGTGTATCCTTCTTCTTTTTTTATCTTTTGTATTTTCATTTATTTATTCTCCTTTTTCATAGTAAAAGAGTTTGCATTTTCACACAAACTCTTATCCTTAACTTTTTATATTTTTAAATCATCATTACTTAATTTATTGTTTTTATTAAATAATAAATTTTCAAAAAACATAATTAAATACTTATTAGTTTCTTTAACCCCCTTATTATAATTAGTATAATTTGCTCTAACCAGAGCATTTCTAAAATATAAGGCATTTTCTTTAAATAATTCATTGTTTATATTAAAACCCATACTAATTAAATACTTTTGTATAAATACCGCTGTTGTTCTAGTATTACCTTCTTGAAATGGATGAACTTGCCATATTCTTGATGTGAATTCACTTATTCTATTTATTAATTCATCTTGATTAAATTTAGTATAATCTATTTCTTTTTCCTCATTAAAATCATATTTTAATGTTTCTTCTATCAAATCAAAAGATTGATATTGAACTGTGCCTCCATCTAGTATTGGTTCATCTTTCGTAAAATTATAAGTTCTAAATACACCTGGATTATATTTTTTTCTATCCAAATTTATAAACAATCTTTTGTGATAATTCTTATAAGTTAAGAGGTCAAATCTAAATGATTTATCACTTAATATTTCATATATAGCTGTTGCGACTTCATCAGCTTCTTCTTCATCATCATCTTCATAATTATCTTTATTTTTACTATAGTAAGAAGTAATTTCTTGTTTAACTTCTTGATAAGTTTTTTTGCCCTGTATATGCTCTTCAGATAAATTCTTCATATATTTAGAAGGTTTTAATCCGTCAACATCTTGAAGGCCAAATGCTATATTCCAATATAATTGTTTAACCTTAGGATTTTGTTCTTCTTCAACTTTATCATAAGTTATTTCATCCATTAAAATTACCTCCTTTTTTATAAATCTATTATATCAAATTTTTGATGAATAAGCACTACTATACAGCTAATTAAGTATAGAATTTCTTTGATTTTTTATCTCAGTAAAATAAGAGCTTATTAATGTCATACACCATCGCCATAATTTAATCACATAATACGCGTCCTCTCCCCCAGCATTTATGTGATTAGATAAAACAATTACTTTAGAATCATTACCA
>CAZQAO010000018.1:0-17135 GCA_964591225.1 uncultured Muribaculaceae bacterium
ATAGACATATATTTTACAAGTATTCTTCTATAAATTTAAAAAGAAAACACGTTATGATATAATATTTTTAGTGATTGTTATGAATAAGAAGAAATTAATAAAGAATATTTTATGTTTCTTAGCTTTTGCTATTATGATTTATTTGTTTATTTTATTTGGTACTAAGGATTATAGTGTTAAAATAGAGGATAATGTTCGTTTTGCCCAAGAATATAAAGATATTTCTAAGAATAATGTATTTGTTTATACTAATGGTCATGAAATATTAAATATTTTAAATGGAAAAAGTGGTATTATTTTTATGGGATTTCCATCGAATGAATGGAGTCATTATTATGCGGATTATCTAAATGAGATTGCTTTATTAAATGATATTGATAAAATTTATTATTATGATTTTAAGAAAGATCGAGAGTTAAATAATACTACCTATGTTAATATTGTTAATAAATTAAAAGATTATTTATATATAACGGATACTAATTATGTTGATTTATTTGCACCATCTATCTGGATTATCAAAGATGGTAAAGTTATTTTTACTGATAGTGAAGTTTATACCATTTCTGCTACGATGACACCAAAAGAATATTTTACTGATTATAAAAAGAATTTATTTATGTCGACACTGGATAATGCTATAAAAGAATATTTAAATCAAGGAGAAGAAAATGAAAGATAATAATAGTTATATTGGTTTTGCTTGTTTTTTTCTTTTAATTGTTACTTTAATAGCAGTAGGTTCTTTTTTGGTCTATCGTACTTATCAAAAACCTGCTAATAATTCGGTAGATACTACTAATAATAGTGAATTAAAAGAGAAAATAAAAAAAGATGCTAATAAAGATTTTATCTATTTTACTAACGAAGAAAAGATTTCGGAAGATTTAAATATTAGTTATAAAAAAGCAATTATTAATCTAAAAAGTGCTGATGCGGATAAAGTAAACGAAGAATTAGATCAAATATATAGTAATGCTTTAACTACTGTTAAGAAGCAAGGTCAAGGCGATACAACTTGTGCTAATAATATTGATTTATATTCTGCTAAGACTATTGATTATGCTACTTATACTTACCATAAATATCTTACTTTATTAGTTACTATCAATTCTTATTCATGTCAAGATGAAGTAGAAACTCCAGAGAAGATTATTTCTTATACCTTTGATGGTACGAGTGGTAAACAAGTTCCTACTGAAGAATTATTAGAACAATTTCATACGACTTATACGGAAGTATTAGCTAAAATTAAAACTAATATTGATAATGGTAATGCTGAAATAGAAGTGGATGAAACTTTGAATCAATTAAAAGAAAATGAAACCTATACGATTTATATTTCAGAAATGGATAAATTAGTAGTAAAGTATATTGTCAAAACAAATACTCACGATTATAATGATATTATAGAGTTAAGTTAAAGGAGAAAATATGAATATTGAACAAAAAATGGATAAAGTTATTGTGGCTTTAGAAAATAAGTTAATTAATATTAGGGCAGGAAGAGCAAATCCCGCTATGCTAAATGGGATTCAAGTTTCTTATTATGGAACGATGAGTCCAATTCAAAGTTTAGCTAATATTACTGTCCCCGAAGCTCGTCAGTTAATGATTAAACCTTTTGATCGGACGATTTTAAAAGATATAGAACGAGCTATTAATGAAGCAAATATTGGTATTACTCCCACTAATAATGGGGAAATTATTATTTTAACCATTCCTGAACTTACTGAAGATAGAAGACGTGAGTATGTTAAAGAAGCTAAAGAAGTTGCGGAAGAAGCAAGAGTAGCTTTAAGAAATATTCGCCAAGAGGAAAATAATGCGATTAAAAAAGAAGAATATCCGATAGATGAAGAAAAAAGATTATTAGATGAGGTTCAAGAGTCTATTAATAAATATAATAAAATTGTCGATGATAAATTGAAAGAAAAAGAAACTGAACTTATGACGGTATAAGTTCTTTTTTATTTATATCAGGTTATTTCTTGCATGTTCTAGGGGGCATGTGCTATAATCAAGATAGTTATGTGAAAGGAGGGATTATATGACAAAAGTAGTGGTAAGTAACGGAAATATTGACGGAGCTTTAAAAAAGTTTAAAGTCAAAGTTGCTAGAAGTGGTGTCCCTTCTGAACTCAAGAAAAGAAAGCACTATGAAAAACCAGGTGTGAAAAGAAGAGAAGCCAAAAAAGAAATGATTCGTAATGCTCGCAAACATAGAAATGATTAATTAGGTGATAAGCAATGTTTGAAAAAATAAATAATGATATGGTTTTAGCCATGAAAGAACAACGCAAGTTTGATTTATCGGTTTTAAGGATGTTAAAAAGTGCTTTACAATTAGAACAAATTAATAAAAAAGCAGATTTAGAAGATGCTGATTGTATTAATGTTATAAAAAAACAAGTAAAAATGCGAATGGATTCTATAGCAGAATTTAAAAAGTTTAATAAAAGCGAAGAAGTAGCTAAATTAGAAAAAGAAGTAGCTTTATTAAAAACATATTTGCCAGAAGAAATGAGTGAAACAGAAATTGATGCTTGTATTGAGGCAGCTTTTAAAGAAGTAAATCCCACCAGTATGAAAGATATGGGAGCTATTATGAAGAATTTACAAAGCATTGCTAGTCGTGCCGATATGAGTTTAGTTTCTCAAAAAGTTAAAGAAAAATTAGCTAGTTTATAAGTACCTTATTTTTGGTACTTTTATTTTGAAAAAAAGTAGTTTATAATAGGCAATAATTGAAATGAGGAAGTGGTGTTATGGAAATTACCGGAGGGGAAACGGATTCTAATATAATTTCCAGTGAGAATTTTGGCGGTAATGACTATATAGTTAAAGTAGCTGAAGGGGATAATTTATTATACTGGACGACGTATCATCATGTTCGGAAGATAAATGGTGAAGAACAAGTTATAACTGCTAATATAGATGCTTACGAAAAAACTTCTATTGATCATCTTATTATTACTGGTATTGCGAGGAAAAGATTATATGATTTAACTAAGGGAGAATATATTACACCGGAATTTAATCAAATAAAAGAAACTAAAAAGGGTATTTTTGCTATTTTAGATATTGTAAAACCGCTTTATGACGAAAATCTAGATGCTGATTTATATCAAGGCTGTACTGATTATTACTACTTTGAAATAGATAGTTTAGGTAATATTTTAAGTCCTATTAAGTCTTTACACGAAAATAGTCCCATGCAATTAATGACTATTAATGAATACGAAAAAGAACGTTTAATAAGACAAAAAGAATTATTAACTAAAGCAACTAAATTTAAAGAATTAATTAGAACTATTAAATAAATTTAGATTAAGGGTAAGAAAATTATCCTTTTTTTGTGGTTTCCAACATATATTTTTATAGGTGGTGTCATGCACTTATATAAAACAATGAAGAACTTTTTAATGGATTTTGATTATTATATCGATATTTATGAAAAAAACATCCATGTTTTTAATTACACGGATATATTAAAATTAAATGATACCGAAATTAAACTACAAATGCCTAATTTTATTTTATCAATTTTAGGCAATAATTTTTCAGTAAAACAATTAGAAAAAAGAGAAATTTTAATTGAAGGCAATTTAGAAAATATGAGGTTTATAGATCATGATTAAACATTATATTTTAATAAAGACTAAAACTCTTAATAAAGATAAATTATTGTTAAAATTTTATAAGAATCATATCGCTGTATATGATTGTTTCTTTGAAAATGACGAATTATATCTTAAAGTAGATCGTGATGATTTACCCAATATTCAAGATAAAATTGTTACTAATGAGTTTACTTATGTTGAAGATACAGGTATTTATCACTTAAAAAATGTTTTACCACCTTTAAAAATATTTATGATTATTAGTTTTATTATTTTAGTTAATTTTTTAAGTCAAATTATTGTGCAAGTAGAAGTCATTCATTCTAATAAAGAAATACGGGAGTTAGTCCAATCTTCTTTATTAGATTATGGTATTAAAAAGTATACGTTTAAAAAAGATTATGATGATTTACAACAAATTAAAGAACATATTTTGGCTTCTTATAAAGATAAATTAGAATGGTTAGAAATTGAACAAGTAGGAATGAAATATATTGTTCGTATCGAAGAAAGAATTATCAATAATGAAGTTAAAGAAGAAAAATATTGTCATATTGTGGCTAGTAAAAGTGGGGTTGTCGCCAATATCTATAGTCAAAAAGGGGAAGTATTAGTGCAACCGGGCGAATATGTTAGTGAAAATCAACAATTAATATCGGGTAGTATTACTTTTAATGAAGAAGTGAAAGATAATGTTTGTGCCGAAGGACAGGTTTTAGCAGAAGTATGGTATACTGCGAATATAAAACTGCCAATCAAATATCAAGTAACAAATCGTACTGGTAAAATGCGTTATAACTTAGCGATTGAAAAAGATAGTGGAATGGTTCCTATTTTTAAAAGTCGCGTTTTAAATAATGAAAAAGAGTATCAAAAATTATTTACTTTATTTGATTATACTTTTTATTTAGTAAAAGAGTATGAAGTAGCAGTCAAAGAAGGCGTTTATGATTTAGAAAGTGGAGAAAAAAAGGCGATAGAACTAGGAGATGAAAAAATAAATAATACCTTAGATGCCAAAGAAAGGATAAAATCACGAAAAGTTTTGAAAAAAAATCTAAATAATAGTACAATAGAGGTAGAACTATTTTATGTAGTCATTGAGGATATCACCAAGATAGAAGAATATACCATAGAGACAGAAGAAGAGGTTAGTTAGATGATAGTAGATACTTTAACAGATGCCATTAAAAATGTATGGCCGATGCTTGTAATATTTGTAATTGTATTAGTAACTATACGTATTTCTTATATTTGGATTAATCATGAAAAATTTGTCTTTCATCGTGAATTTATGAATCTGGCTTTTATTATTTATATTTTATTATTGTATCAATTACTTACGAGTACGGAAATGAATACCGTGGGTGGTTTAAATTTAATTCCTTTTACTGAGATTTTTCGGTATAAAATTGGTAGTCAACTTTTTATTTATAACGTTATTGGAAATATTCTAGTTTTTATTCCTTTTGGTTATTTTGTCTCGGAATATGTAAAAGCGAGTAAAGTTTCTCATATTTTATTAATTAGTTTAATTACCAGTTTGACTGTAGAGTTAGTTCAACTGCAAATTGGGCGATCTTTTGATGTCGATGATATTATTTTAAATGTGGCTGGTAGTGTCTTAGGTTTCTTATTATATATTGGTTTATCTGCTATTAAAAAACATTTACCCCGTTTTTTTCAAAGAGATTTGGTGTATAATATATTGTGTATTTTGTTGTTTCTAATTGTCTTAGTCTATTTTGCTAAAATAATTGGATTAGGGTGATTTAAATGGATATAGATATTACCGATGCCTATGGGTATAAAGAGGATTATAGTTATTTAAATGAAGTTATTAAAGAGACTTTAACTACTGAAAAAGTTGAAAATGCTATCTTTTCTATTACCTTTGTCGATACCAAAACTATTCAAGAGTTAAATCGAATGTACCGTCATGTTGATGCAGTTACCGATGTTATTTCCTTTGCTTTTGAAGATGCTTTGGATTTAAATCCCAAAGATACGAGTTTTCGTTCTTTAGGAGAAATTTATATTTGTATTCCAAAGATGCAAGAACAAGCTAAAAATTATGGTCATTCCGAGAAAAGGGAGTTAGCATTTTTGACAGTTCATGGTTTATTGCATCTATTAGGTTATGATCACATGAATAAAGAAGAAGAAACAGTAATGTTTAATAAACAGGAGTTGATTTTAAATGCCACAAATATCACGAGATAAGATTAAGAAAAAGGGCATAAAACGTTTTTTTGCTAGCATTAAAAATTCTATAGATGGCTTAGTTTATGCTTACCGGTATGAACAAAGTTTATGGCTGCATGGTATTTTTACTATTTTTGCTATTGCTTTAGGTATTATTTTTCAAATTAAGTTATCAGAATGGGCTTTGGTCTTTATTGCTTTAGGAGCTATTTTAGGGATGGAACTCATTAATACTGCGATTGAAGCGACTGTGGATTTAGTTACTTTAGAAATTCATCCTTTAGCTAAGATTGCTAAAGATTGTGGTAGTGCTGCTAGTTTTATCATGGCTTTGGTTTCGTTCGTAATTTGTTTATTTGTTTATGGTCCATATTTTATGAAAGTTTTTAATTTAGTTTTGTAGGTAGGGTGAAGGTATGAGAAGTGGTTTTGTAAGTTTAATTGGACGACCTAATGTTGGTAAGAGTACTTTAATTAATACGTTAATTAATAAAAAAATTGCGATTACTTCTAATAAAGCCCAAACGACTCGCAATATAATTCAAGGAGTTTATAATGAAGAAAATACGCAAATTGTTTTTATAGATACTCCTGGTATTCATAAACCGGAAACTAAATTAGGCAGAATTTTAAATAAGCAATCTTTTTCTTTTATGAGAGATGTCGATGCTATATTATTTGTCGTCGATGCTTCCACTTCTTTAGGTAATGGCGATAAGTTTATTATGGAGTCATTAAAAAATGCTAATGCTCCGGTTATTTTGGTGTTAAATAAAATTGATAAGATTAGTGATGAACAATTATTACTAACTATTGAAGCTTACAAAGATTTATTTGCTTTTGCGGATGTCGTCCCAGTAAGTGGTTTAAAAAAAGATAATATCGATGTTTTAATTAAGGTTATTAAAAAATATTTAACCGATGATGTTAAATATTTTGATGATGATGTTATTACCAGTAATAGTATTTATTTTATGCTTAGTGAATTAGTGCGGGAGAAACTATTAAATGCCACGATAGAAGAAGTTCCCCATAGTATTACTTGTGTGACTAGTCATTATGAAGAAAAAGAAGAAATTGTCCATGTTTCAGTTGATATTATTGTTGATCGAGATTCCATTAAAAAAATTGTTATTGGTAAAAAAGGAGCTCGATTAAAAGAAGTGGGAATACTCGCAAGAAAAGAAATGGAAGAATTATTAGGTAAGAAAGTATATTTGGAATTATATGTTAAAACTATTAAGAACTGGCGGGAGAAAGATAAACTGCTAAATGAATTAGGATTTAAAGAATTTGAATAAAATAAGTAAATAACGCTCATGATATATTTAGAAAGTGAGCGATAAAATATGAATAAAAAAGAAGCCTGGAATAAATTTAAACAAAGTGGACGAATTGCTGATTATTTAGAATATGCGAAAAAAAAGAGAAGTGAATAAGTAATGATTACCAAAGTAGAAGGCATAATTGTTAGTGAAACTCCTTACGGAGATACTTCCAAAGTAATTAATGTTTTGACTAAAGAATATGGAATTATTGGTATTATGTGTAAAGGAGTTCAATCTTTAAAAAGTCGATTACGAGCTTTAACCATGAAATTTACTTATGGTTTTTTTTACATTTATTATAAAGAAAATAAGTTATCTATTTTAAAAGATGTCGATATTATCGATGATTTAAAATTGCTTAAAAATGATATTATTTTAATTAGTTATTTAAATTATTTAACTGAATTAACTTTACAAGTATTTAAACAAAGTGGAGATGCTTCTATTTATAATTTATATATAGCTACTTTAAAAAAGATGAATGATCAAATGAATCCCCTTATTTTAACTAATATTTTAGAATGTAAGTACTTGCCATTTTTAGGGGTAGGATTATCATTAGATGCTTGTGCTATATGTGGACGTAAAACTGGTATTGTTACGATTGATGCTGATGCCGGAGGTTATGTTTGTCAAAATTGTTATACTAATCAAGTTTTAGTAAGTGCCAAAACTTTAAAATTATTACGAATGTATTTTTATGTAGAAATTGATGCGATTAAAACCATTAATATTAATGATACCGTGGCTCGGGAAATTAATTTATTTATTAATCGTTATTATGAAAAATATACAGGATTATATTTACAAAGTAAGAAATTTTTAAATAAAATGTTACAAGTAGTCGATTAATTAATATTGATTTTTTAATTATTTAACCATATAATTTAAATATACAAGCGATGAAGAGTGATGGTAAAACTTGGAGCTATATATAAAAAAGAGATTCACTAAAGAATAAGTAGGGTGGAACCGCGGGTATGAAACTCGTCCCTATATTTTATTCTTTAGTTTTTTAAATTTTAGGAGGAAATATGAAAGTTTTTATTGGCCACTCGTTTAGTGAAGAATTAGATCCCACTTATTATGATTTTATTAAAAAAGTTTATAAAATCGTCTATGATGCGGGAGCAGAAATTTTAGTAGGGGGATTATTTGTTAAATTAAAAGATGATTATAAATTGTGGGAAGATCGTCTAACAGTTTATACAATCCCTCCCTATCAAGATTCTTTAAAATATGCCCAATGTAAAAAAAATGTGGTGGATACTGTGCTTGATCGAACTAAATGTTTAATAGAAGAATCTGATGTTGTAGTGTTATTGCCGGGTGGAAGTGGAACTTTAGAAGAGTTATTAGCTTGTTTAGAAATGTATAAAGCTAAATCTCTATCTAAAAAGATATATCTTCTAAATCATGATAATCACTTTGAACCAATATTAAATTATTTAAAGTTTTTAGAACAATTAAAGTTTAATAAAACGACAGATTTAACATATATAGAAGTTATCAATAGTTCAAAATTAGAAAAAATATTGAAAGAAGGAATGGAATATGACGAAAGTAACAATGGAAGAGATTATTAATTATTGTAAACAATATGGCTTTATTTTCCCAGGAAGTGAAATTTATGGCGGACTTGCTAATTCGTATGATTATGGACCTTTAGGAAGAGAATTAAAAGAAAATATTCGCGATGCGTGGTGGAAAAAATTTATTCAAGAAATTCCCAATAATTATGGAATTGATTCAGCTATTCTTATGAATCCTCAAGTTTGGGTAGCTAGTGGTCATGTAACCAATTTTAATGATCCTTTAATTGATTGTAAAAAATGTAAGAGTCGTTATCGGGCGGACAAATTAATTGAAGAATATACATCTTCTCGTGAAACTGCTGATGGTTGGGACAATGAAAAACTAGAAAATTATATTAAAAAAGAAAAAATACCTTGTCCTAATTGTGGAAGTACCGATTTTACTGCTATTCGTCAATTTAATTTGTTATTTGAAACCCATCAAGGAGTTACCGAAGATGCTAAGAGTAAAGTTTATTTGCGAGGTGAGACAGCGCAAGGTATTTTTGTAAATTTTTTAAATGTTCAAAGAAGTATGCGGGCTAAGATTCCTTTTGGTATTGGGCAAGTGGGTAAGAGTTTTCGTAATGAAATAACTCCAGGTAATTTTATTTTTCGTACTCGCGAGTTTGAACAAATGGAATTAGAGTTCTTTTGTAAACCAGGTACTGATTTAGAATGGTTTGGATATTATAAAAATTATTGTATGGATTTTTTAAAAAGTTTAGGAATTAAAAAAGAATCTTTGCGAATGCGGGATCACGAAAAGGAAGAATTATCTTTTTATAGTCGAGCTACAACTGATATTGAATTTTTATATCCAATGGGTTGGGGGGAACTTTGGGGTATCGCCGATCGAACTGATTATGATTTAACTGTTCATATGAATCATTCTCAAGTCGATTTGCGTTACTTAGATCCTGATACTAATGAGAAATATATTCCCTATGTTATCGAACCATCTTTAGGTTTAGGACGGGCTTTACTCGCTTTTATTTGCAATGCTTATGAAAAAGAAGTGTTAGATAATAACGAAGAACGAGTTGTCCTAAAAATTCATCCTTTTTTAGCACCAATAAAAGTAACTGTCTTACCTTTAATTAAAAAAGTTCATGGGGAATATGCTAGTAGTATTTATGCTACTCTTTGTAAAAGTTTTCGAGTTAGTTACGATGAATCTGGCAGTATTGGTAAACGTTATCGAAGAAGTGATGCGATTGGAACACCTTTTTGTATTACTATTGATGATGAAACCTTAGAACATGATATTGTTACTCTGCGTAACCGGGATACGATGGAACAAATAAAAATTCCTGTTTCAAAATTAGAAAGTTATATTAGAGAAAAAATCGAGTTTTAATCGAAAATTGTTAATCTTTTCCTATGAAATTTCATTGAAAAAAGGAAAATTGTTTGATATGATTATAAAGTAGGAATGATAACAGAAAGAGGAGATTCTAATGGCACTAAATAAATTAAAGAAATTATTTGCTGATGATGAAGATGAAAATTTAGTAGGAACTGAAGATGAGTATTATAATATAAATGAAGATGAAGCTTTAAAAGAAGCTGATAAAACTGGCAATAAAATGATTTTAATGGAACCTAGAGCTTATTCAGAAAGTCAACAAATTGCTGATCATTTAAAGAATAGGAATAGTGTTGTGGTCAATTTAAAACGCGTAACTTCTGCTCAAGCTAAACGGATTATCGATTTTTTAAGTGGCTGTGTATATTCTATTGGGGGTAAAATGCAAAAAATAGGAGTAGGCATTTATTTATGTACTCCAAATAATGTAAATATTCAAGGTAAAATCTCTGATGATAATGAGAAAAATAAAAATGGTGAAGACTCTGAAATAGAATGGTAAGAGTTTAGGATAAAGAGTGGATTTGAGGTGGAGCATGAAAAAATTTAGTACGTCATTAAAAGGGTATAATAAAAATGAGGTAAACGATTTTGTGGCGAATGTAGCTAAAGAATATGAAAACATGCTTAGTAAATTAAAAGCCCAAGATGAAGAAATGGCTAAATTACGAACAGAATTAGAGAAATATGCTAATTTAGAACAGACTTTAAATAAGACAATTTTGGCTGCTGAAGATACCTCAAATCAAATGAAACGAATGGCTAAAGAGGAAAGTATGGGTATTATTGAAGAAGCCAAAAGAGATGCTTCCCGTATTGTCAATGATGCACTTTTAAAATATCAAAAGATTGAAAAAGATGGGGAAGAATTAAAAAGACGAGTTGTCCAATTTAAACGAAAATTTAAACAAGCCATTGAAACTGAAGTAGAAACTATCGATGAAATAGCTGATGATTATTAAGCTATTTTTTTTATAAACTACTTTTATTTTTAATAAATTCTTTTAACATCTTGGTAAGAGCTCGCTTTTCAATTCGGGAGACATAACTTCTCGAAATATTAAGGTTATGAGCAATTTCTTTTTGCGTTTGTTCTTTTTGATTTAAAAGACCATAGCGTTTGATAATTATTTCTTTTTCGCGGGGATTTAGTAAATTTAAGTATTCACTTAATTGTTTAATATTTTCTTTGGTATGAATCATTTCCGCTAAATCTTTAGAATTATCTTTTAAAACATCTAATAAATTAATTTCGTTGCCATCTTTGTCATAACCGATTGAATCATTCAAAGAAACATCATTTTGGCTCTTTTTGTTAGTACGAAAATACATTAATATTTCGTTTTCGATACATCGGGCGGCATAGGTAGTAATACGGGTTTTTTTAGTGTTATTATAAGAATCTATTCCCTTTATAAGACCAATAGTACCAATACTAATTAAATCATCCTGACTAGTATTTTTATTTTCAAATTTTTTGACAATATGAGCTACTAATCTTAAATTATGTTCAATTAAAGTATTACGAGCCTCTTTATCACCTTTAAGCATTTTCTCAATCATGATTTGTTCTTCTTCTTCCGTTAAAGGATCAGGGAATACATTATTCGAATAACTACCCGTAAAAAATAACATATCTTGAATTAAATTAATAATATTTAAAAACATCTTCCACTTCCTTAATACATTATATTTGTGGTTAAAATTTATATGATAAAGAAGATTTTTTTAATAATCCATGTTATACTAAGAGTAAGAAGGTGACGAATATGGATCTATTTATTCCGGATATATATGCCAAAAGTATCTATGATATTGATTATCAAGATTTAAAAAATAGAGGAATTCGTTGCCTAATATTTGATTTAGATAATACGATTGCCCCTCTTCATATGCCAGTTCCCGATAAAGAATTAAAAGATTTATTTTTAGATTTAGAATTATTAAAATTAAAGGTTATTATTCTGTCTAATTCGAGTAAGTCGCGGGTAGAACCTTTTAAAGAAAAATTAAATGTCGATTCTAGTTATCATAGTGGCAAACCATTGAAAAAAAAATATAAGAAAGTACTAGATTTATATGATTTTAAAGATAATGAAATTGCTTGTATCGGCGATCAATTACTAACCGATATCTATGGGGCCAATCGGATGAAGTTTTTAAGTATTTTAGTTAATCCCATCAGTCACGAAGAATATTTTGTTACCAAAATAAATCGGGCTTTGGAACGAAAAATTATCCAAAATTTAGAAAGAAAAGGCTTGTTTACTATTGGCAAGTATTATGAATAGTAGTGAGGAGAAAACATGAAAAAGTGTCTCGGTTGTGGTGCCGTTTTACAAACTAAAGATAAAAATAAATTAGGATATGTTCCCTTAGAAAAATGGTCAACTGCTAAATTATGTGAAAGATGTTTTCGGCTTATTCACTATAATGATTTAAAAGTAGTGGATTTTAAAGTAGCTGAAACAGTTCTTAAAGATGTTAATCATAAAGGTAAGTTTGCTTTCTTCTTAGTCGATTTATTAAATATAAATACGACCGTTATTAAAACTTATCACCAAATTAAAATTCCCAAATGTTTTGTTGTCAGTAAAATTGATTTTATTCCCAAGTATATTAATAAAAATAATATTAAAATCTGGTTAAAAGAAGAATATCAAATTAATGAAGAAATTTACTTTTTAAGTGCTTATAAAAATCAAAATATTCATTGTTTAGAAAGTGTAATGATTGATAAAAATTGCTTAGAAGCTTATTTATTAGGATATACTAATTCTGGTAAAAGTACCCTTATTAATAAAATTATGGATTCTAATCAAATTACCACTAGTTTACTTCCTAATACGACAGCAAATTTTATTAAAATAAAATTAGATTCTAAATTAACTTTAATTGATAGTCCCGGTTTTTTATATCCCGATTCTTTATATGATCAGAGTGACGTAACTATAATGAAAAAAATAAATCCCCAAACTTTTTTAAAACCCATTACGTTTCAACTTAAAAAGGGGATGAGTATTGTCATCGAAAATTTAATTAGAATTGAAAATGTTAGTGATAAATGTAATTTAACGTTTTATATGAGTAATCTTTTAGAAATTAAAAAAATATATGCTAAAAATACTTATTTAAAAGATGGTTTTAAAGAAGTTAAGCATTTAAAAAGAAATGAAGATATGGTTATAACAGGAATTGGTTTTATTAATTGTAAAAGTACATCCCAATTAAATTTATATCTTAAAAAACCGGGTTTTGTCGAAATTCGTAATTCTTTTTTTGAAAGGTAGTCGTTTATGAGTAAAATTCAAGTAATGAGTGAAAATTTAGCTAATAAGATAGCAGCGGGAGAAGTTGTGGAAAAAGTATCGAGTGTAGTCAAAGAACTAGTTGAAAATAGTATTGATGCTCATGCGAACAACATTATCGTTTCTTTAACAGATGGTGGTCTTAAACAAATTGAAATATCTGATGATGGCGATGGCATGGATGCTAGTGATGCAGTTTTAGCTTTCAAAAGACACGCTACTAGTAAATTATTAAGAGATGATGATCTATTTTTTATCGATACTTTAGGGTTTAGAGGAGAAGCTTTACCTTCTATTGCCAGTGTCAGTCATGTTATTTTAAAAACTTGTAATGATACAGTCGGAACTTATATTGAAATAAAAGGTGGTAAGATCATTAAACAAATGGAAGCTGATGCTCGTAAAGGGACTTGTATTACTGTTTTTGATTTATTTTATAATACGCCCGCTAGATTAAAATATTTAAAAAGTGAAGCAGCTGAACTAGCCGGATGTGTTTCTTTAATTGAACATATTGCTTTATCTCATGAAAAAATTGCTTTTGTCTTAAAAAATAATGATCGCGTCTTAGTAAAAACTAGTGGTAGTGGTAATTTACATAAATGTATTCATGAAATATATGGCTTAAATGTATCTTCTAAAATGTTAGAGATTAGTGCTAGTAATGATGACTTTGATATTTATGGTTATATTTGTAAACCTGAGATTTTAAAATCTAATCGCAATCATTTAATTACTATTGTGAATGATCGAGTTATTAAAAACTATGACATTAATCGCGCTATTAATGATGCTTATTATACTTATAAACCAGATAATAAATATCCAATCGTCGTTTTAAAAATTAATACTGATCCCACTTTAATTGATGTTAATATTCATCCTTCGAAAAAAGATATTAAATTATCCAAAATTAATGATTTATATGATTTAATTTATCTTACTATTAAAGATTGTTTATATAAAAATTTATTAATTCCCGATGCTGTTAAAACTCCTGAGTACAATGAAATTAAAGACCATTATGTCGAACATTTTATTAAAGAAGCCGATAAAGCGGAAGATGATTATCAAAAAAGTGAACAATTTGTGATGGATTTATCTTATGAAGAAGAAAAAGAAAATCCCATTGTAGTTAATGAAGAAATGAAAAAATTAGTTTTGTATCCTATTGGGGTGGCGCATGGTACTTATATTATTGCTCAAAATGAAGAGGGCTTGTATTTAATTGATCAACATGCTGCTCAAGAAAGAGTTAATTATGAAAGATATTTAAAAGCTTTACGGGAAAAAGAAGTAAGTACGACAGCTCTTTTATTTCCTATTCCTATTGAATTATCTTCCAGTGAATTTTTAACTTTAAAAAGTCATCTAGATATTTTAGAAAATATGGGCTTTGTCGTCGAAGAATTCGGAGTAAATACTTTTGTTTTCAAAGAACATCCTACTTGGTTAAAAACTGGTTATGAAGAGGAATCGATTCGGCAGATAGTAGATTTAATTATTAAATATGAAAAAGAATTTGATGTCGTGAAATTTAATGAACATATTGCCATTACTTTAGCTTGTAAAATGAGTATAAAAGCCAATATGCATATTAGTAATGAAGCTATTGAAGAGTTATTAAATGAATTATGTAATTGTGATAACCCCTATAATTGTCCCCATGGTCGACCTACTATTATCAAGTTTTCTATCTATGATTTAGAAAGAATGTTTAAGAGAGTAATGAATTAATTTAAGGCAAAAAAGAGTGCGTAAAGTATTCTTTTTTTGGTATACTATAGGTAGTGATGTATATGAAGGAAATGACCTTAAAATGGATTCCCCTTTTTTTAGTAGTGGTAATTTCAACACTGATAATTTTTATGGAAACCACGAATAATCATGAAATTTCTGCTCCAGAACCAGAAAATAAAATCGAACAAAAAATTAATCAAATATTAGCAGCTAATGAAGATAAAACTTTACAAATTCAAAAAGAACTTGATGATAAATGTATTTATTTAGAGTTTGTAAAAGATAATGGCATAACTAGTTATTTTGTGGATACGAAAACAGGTGAAGAAACAGACTTCTTAGAATTTATTCGGGCGGATAAAATCGAAGAATTTAATCAAAAGATAAATGATTTAATTTATTTAAAATATCCTAAATTTATTGCTGATGTTTTAATTTTACCGGAAACCAAAAGAGTTTATCAAATTAAAGAAAATGAACTTATTATTTACTTTTCGGATGTAGTAACCGAACCAATGGTAAATGAATCTTTATTTTTAACTGTAAATTATCATGAAATTAAAGATTTTTTAGATTTTACTTTATTATTAGATAGTGAATATCAAAACGAAGATGGATATCATTATGATACCAATAAGAAAACAGTGGCCCTTACTTTTGATGATGGCCCAAATGGTGCTAGAACCAATACGATTGTCGATTTATTAGAACAAAATAAAGCTCATGCAACATTTTTTATGGTAGGAAATAAAATGAGCCAAGCTGCTACCACGATTCAAAACGTCTTAGCTAAAGGTAACGAAATAGGTAGTCATTCTTATAATCATGCTAATTTAAAAAGACAAAAATTAGAAGATGTGATTGCTGGAGAAGAACAAACCAAAACAATTTATAGGAATATAACTGGTCAAGAATTAATTTACACTAGACCACCATATGGGACTATTAATAACCAAATTAAAGATAGTTTGGATACGATATTTATTACTTGGAACTTAGATACAGAAGATTGGTTACATCGTGATAAAAATTATATTATTGATTATGTTCTAAATAATGTTAGTGATGGCGATATTATTTTAATGCATGATTCTTATGATTCGACAGTAGAAGCGGTTAGAGAACTATTACCTAAATTGTATAGTGAAGGATACCAAGTAGTGAGTGTATCAGAACTTGCTAAAATTACTAATCATCCTTTAGAAAAACATGCAATTTATCGTAGTCTTAAAAGAAGTTCACAATAAAATTATCATCATCAGTACCAAAAATTGAAATCAAAAGACCAATAGTTCCCCCTAGTAAAAATAAAACAGCTGATATAAAACTAGCATTAGTGAAGATGATATCTCGAAAACTAGATGATGGATTTAACTTTTTAAGTTCTTTATAATTTAAAAAGACAAAATATAAATAGATGAAAAAAGTAACCACAAAAATAAAGGTATTAATGTGACGAAAATTTTTTTCATCTTTTTTTTGATGTTTAATTAAATATTCTTTTTCATAGTAATTGGAAATTAAAGCAAAAACAGCTAAGAAAATATAAATAATCCATATATAATCTTCTATTTTTACTTCATTGTAATCTTCTCTTAAATCATCCGTCATATTAATTTTTATGTTTTTAGTGCCATATAAAAAACTTACCAAAGGTAAGTTTCTGTATTATTGTTGGTGACCAGTACGGGATTCGGACCCGTGAATGCTGCCGTGAAAGGGCAGTGTGTTAAGCCGCTTCACCAACTGGCCAAAACAAAATGGTGGGCCTGGGGGGACTTGAACCTCCGACCTCACGCTTATCAGGCGTGCGCTCTAACCAGCTGAGCTACAAGCCCATTTTGTCTTAATGACTATTACATTTTATCTTATTTTTCTTTGTATTGCAAGTATTTTTGACAAATTTATGAAGCACCCATTATAATTTTAATAGTTCGTTATAAGAATATGTTTTTGTTACTTCAAAATGCTAATTTTAGCAAAAAAAA
>CAZQAO010000019.1:0-16884 GCA_964591225.1 uncultured Muribaculaceae bacterium
ATAAGGCATGATGCCTTTTTTCTTTGGCTATTAAATGATATACTAAAGAAAAAATAATGAGGTATCAAAATGAAGAAAAAGAGTAGTATTGGTGTTGCTATAGTAATTTTAATGGTATTAACTGCCTATGTTTATCAAAATTATCATGAACCAGTTTCGTATGGTACTAGTGATGTTCCGGCCTATGTCAATCAAACTTATATTGAGTTAGATAATAATGTTCCTAGTTTTACCGAAGAAGAAATTACTACAGAAAGTTTTGAACGTTATAGCAAGTTAGATGATTTAGGTAGATGTGGTCCTGCCTATGCTAATGTTAGTATCGATACGATGCCTAGTGAAGAAAGAGGTAGTATCGGAATGATTAAACCTAGTGGCTGGCAAACGGTAAAATATGATAGCGTAGATGGTAAATATTTATATAATCGTTGTCATTTAATTGGATACCAACTAACGGGAGAAAATGCTAATGAAAAAAATTTAATTACTTGTACGAGAAGTATGAATACGAAAGGAATGCTTCCGTTTGAAAATGAAGTAGCTGATTATGTTAAAGAAACTCACCATCATGTGTTATATCGGGTGACTCCTTATTTTGAAAATGATAACTTAGTAGCAAGTGGGGTAGAAATAGAAGCTTATTCAGTCGAAGATAAAGGATTAGGAATTTCTTTTCACGTCTATGTCTATAATATTGAAGAGGGGATTACCATCGATTATCGAACAGGTGCTAGTCATCTTGCCTAAATTTACTAATAGAGAATATAATGTTATAATTAAAATCAGGTGAAAATATGACAAAAGAGCAAATTATTAAAATTGCTAAAGGAGTAGGTTTAGTTTTACTAGGGGTATTACTATTATGGGGGTTAATTAAATTAATTGGGTTTATAAGAGTGAAAACCGCCCGTATCGAAGTAACGTTACAAAGTGATTTAACAGTAGAATTTTTAAGTCCCAAAAAATTATCAGATTTTATTGTTAGTATAAATGGTCAAATATTAGATGATTATGATATTAATACGAAAAAAATAGGTAAACAAGAGTTAAAGTTCGAATTTAAAAATGATGATGGCATCAAAGTACCTTACGCTTTTACTATTGAAGTTGTAGATACGGTAGAACCGATTATCTGGTTAAATAATAGTTATACAATTTATCAAGGTAATGATATTGATTTAGTTCAAAATATTCTTTGTGGTGATAATGAAGATAATAATCCGCATTGTTTTATCGAAGGGGAATATGATTATAATACTATCGGCGATTATAATCTAGTTTTTAAAGCTATAGATCGTAGTGGTAATGAAGCTAATCAGCCTTTTACTTTACATGTTTTAGAGCCACCGCAAAGTACTCCTAATGTAAATAAAGAAAAAAGTGTTACTTTATTTAGTGATGTCGTAGCTCGTTATAAAAATGATCATACTAAAGTTGGTATCGATGTATCGGGTTGGCAAGGAGATATTGATTTTGCCGCCTTAAAATCAGCAGGAGTAGAGTTTATGATTATCAAGGTTGGAGGAACTAAAGGTACAGAGGGCGAATATTATGTCGATTCGAAATTTATTGATAATATTACTAAAGCTAATCAATATGGTATTGATGTCGGTGTTTATTTTTATTCCTATGCTAATTCTAAACGTTTAGCTAAAGAAGATGCTAAGTGGTTATTAAAACAAATTGAACCTTATCAAGTTACTTTACCCATTGCTTTTGATTGGGAGAACTGGTCTAAGTTTAATGAATATAATTTAAGTTTTTTTGATTTAACCGAAATGGCTACAACCTTTTTAGATACCGTGACTAAGAATGGTTATCAAGGTATGCTCTATAGCAGTAAAACTTATTTAGAACGCTTATGGCTACCCATGGAGTACGATACGTGGTTAGCTCATTATACGACTAAGACTAATTATCAAGGAAAATATTCTTATTGGCAACTATGTGATGATGGTCAAGTTGATGGCATAAATGGAGCAGTCGATATTGATATTATGTATTTAGATGAAAATTAATTGTCCAAAAAATGGTAAAAATATTCATTTATTATGAAGCAAACTATTATTAGGTGAAAGTTATGAAAAAAATTCTTTTTATTATCCTCATATTAGTTTGTTTTTTGGTTTCTACTCCTTTAGCTAGTACTCATAATCATTGTACTGATTTTATTGAACCAGAAGATTTAAATGTTCACTTTTTAGTAAAGTATTTAAAAGATCATGATTGGCAATATCGAGTTAAAAAAGTTTGTTCTAAACAACTATGTACTTTTGTGTCACTTCCCCATTTAGAAAGTGATATTAAGTATTTTATTGAAAAAAATATTGAATACTTAGAAAAAATAAATCCTGAAATGGGTATTGAAGCTAGTGTCAAAGGATTTCGCGTCGAAAAAATTGAATTAGTAACCTGTTCTTAAACTTTATCGCCTTGATATATATTTCTTTTTTGCATTTCTTTATCAATTTCGTTTAAAACACCAAATTTTTTGGTTAACCATAAAGGAGCAATTAAATCTTTGATTTCAGGATCTCCCGTAAGACGATGAATGACAATTTTAGGATCTAAATATTCTAATTGCGTACAGACGATATCGACGTATTCTTCTCTAGTTAAAAGATGAAAGGGTTCTTTTTGATACATAGTAGCTAAAGGCGTATTTTTTAAAATATGAAGCATATGAATTTTAACTCCAGCAATTCCTAACTGATTTAAAAACTTAGCTGTATTTACCATATCCGTTTTAGTTTCTCCGGGTAAGCCATTGATAATATGCACTACGACGTTTATATTTTTCGCTTTTAAACGTTCGACACACTTTTTAAAGTTAGCGACATCATGACCTCGATGGATTTTTTTTAGAGTTTTATCATGACTAGATTGTAAGCCGAGTTCTACCGTCAGAAAAGTTTTTTGATTTAATTCTTCTAAATATTCTAAGCATTCATCACTAATCGCATCGCTTCTAGTAGCAATAGATAGACCAATGACATTATCTAAATTTAAAATTGTTTCATATTTAGCTTTTAATTCTGCTACTGGGGCATAAGTATTAGTATTAGCTTGAAAATAACCGATATAAGCACTATCGGGCCATTTTTTCTCTAATTGGTGAGCAACTTCATAAAATTGAGCCACTAAATCATCATTTTTAGTTACATCATAACTATTACTACCATGCAAACAAAAGATACAACCGCCCTTTTGGTAATTAGGACAACTAAAATTAGCATTTAAACTGACTTTAAAAACTTTTTGGTTAAAAGTCGTCCGATAAAAATAATTTAAAGTATGATATCTTTTATTATCTAAAGTATAAGGAAACATAAGAATTCACCAAATCATAGTATAACATGAAATTAAATATTTTGAATTAATTGGTCATATTAAACATATTAATTATTAAGAGAATGAAATATCTCTTTAAAACAGTGATGTAGAAAGGAATTGTTTTATGAAAAAAAGGAAGTTTTTAATCATTTCACTAGTTGGGGTTTTAATTCCTACCTGTGTTTTCGCGAGTGATAATGAAGTTGTGGGTATAAATACCGAACAAGCTTTAACCGAATGTTTGGAAACTAGTGGTTTATGTAAAATGGATAATGACATAGAACTTAGTGGTTTACTTGATATTGATAAAGACGTTGTTTTGGATTTAAATGGGCACACTTTAGCTCCTCAAAGTGGTTTAGAATTAGAAAGTGCTTTTATTAATGTCAAACATGGTGCTACCTTAACGATTAGTGATAGTACAGGAACCGGTAAGATTTCGACTGGTTCCAGACGAGATTCTAGTGTGTGGGGGGCCATTGAACTAGGTTTAGAAGAAAAAGATTCTTCTGAAACTTCGGAATTAATAGTAAATAGTGGTACTATAGAAGGTTATTATTATGGAATAACTGGTCATGGTAATTATGATAATACTAAAATTACCATTAATGGTGGAACTATTAAGGGTTTAAATGAAGAAGATAGTGTTGGTATTTATAATCCCCAAGATGGTATGGTAATCATTAATGGTGGTACTATTAAAGGTGGTACAGGAGTGGAAATGCGGGCTGGAACATTAGTGGTCGAAGATGGTGATATTGAAGGAATTGCTCCTAAATTTGTCAAAAAAGTTAACGAAAGTGGTTCAACTACTAATGGGGTAGGAATTGCTATCGCTCAACATAAAACAAAGAAGGCTCTTGACGTAACTATCAATGATGGTAATATTAAAGGCCAATATGCTTTATATGAATGGAATCCGCATCAAAATAGTGCTGAAGATATTCAAAAAGTAAAATTAAAAATAACTGGAGGTCATTTTACTGGAACCGCTGCTGGAGTAGGTACTGTTTATAGTGAAGATTTAAAGAACTTTGTTACGGGTGGAACATTTAATAAATCCGTCGAAGATTATAAAAGTGCTGAAGCCAGTAGTACCAGTATTATTGAAAGTAGTAGTGATGTCTCACCAAGTTCTTCATCTGGTATTCTTAAATGGTTAGCTGTTCCTGCTGTTTTAGGACTCGCTCTAGGAGGCGCCTACTTATATAATAAAAAGATCCGTTAAGGCGGATTTTTTTGGTGCCGAGAAAAAGTAGCTATTAACCAAGTTTTATGTTAAAATTAGAATAAGGAAAAGGATTGATTGGTATGGACGAACATTTTAAAGTCGATTCTTCTAAAGGGTTAGCTAAAGAAAATACTATTTTACGTGGTGAAAAATATCGAATTACCATTTTAACTGAACGATTAATCCGTTTTGAATATAGTGAGGACGGACAATTTTATGATGGCTTGACGGAAAGAGTTATCAATCGGGATTTTCCGGCTCCCGTCATTACGGTTCGAGAAGATAATCGTTTTTTAGAAGTCAGTACTTCTTATTTTAAATTGTCCTATATTAAAAATAAACCTTTTGCATCTTCCATTGTGGCACCGGACGCTAATCTAAAAGTAGAATTAGTAAATACTGATAAAGTTTGGTATTTTAATCATCCTGAAGCTCGCAATTTTAAAGGCACAGGCATGAGTTTAGATGACAATAGTAGTAAAGCCGAATTACAAAAAGGTCTTTATTCCACCGATGGCTTTGCTTCGATAGATGATTCTACTTCCCTTTTACTTACTAGTGATGGTCAGTTAGTTGAAGCTACTAAACCGCGGGTCGATACTTATTTATTTATGTATCGCCGAGATTTTGGTCTTTGTTTACGAGATTATTTTACTTTAACTGGTCATCCAGCTCTAATACCTAGATATGCTCTAGGAATATGGTGGAATAAAGATGAGATTTATAGTTTTGAAGATGCCAAAAAGTTATTAATTCAATTTAGTAAAAATAAAATACCGCTATCAGTTTTATTATTAGGTCATAATTGGCATAATAAAACCGAATTAAATCATACCGGTTTTACGTTTAATAAAACCCTCTTTCCGGATCCTAAGAACTTTATCCAATATATGCACGAAAGAGGAGTACGGGTAGGTATTGCTATGGATCCTACCGAAGGCATTAGTCCTAATGAAGAAATGTATCCTACTATTCAAAATGATTTAGGGATTGCCGAAAATAATCGTATACCTTTTAGTGTATTTGATGTTAAAGTACTAATGGAATATTTTCATAATATTATTACCCCGTTAAATAATT
This sequence comes from uncultured Muribaculaceae bacterium, assembly GCA_964591225.1. Lineage (GTDB taxonomy): Bacteria > Bacillota_I > Bacilli_A > RF39 > UBA660 > MGBC108787. The sequence goes on from CAZQAO010000019.1 coordinate 5,645, forward strand.
TGGGAGTCGATTTTTATTGGATTGATTATTATAATAAAAAAGATCCTTATACTTTAAGAGCATTAAATTATTATCATTTTAATGATTATAAAAAAGATCCGAAAAGAAGAGGAATTATTTTTTCCCGGGTGGGTTTAGTAGCTCCGCATCGCTTACCGATCCATTATTCTGGACAAACCAAAGTTAGTTGGGATACATTAAAGTTATTGCCATTTTATAATTCGACCGCTAGTAATATTGGTGTTTCTTGGTGGAGTCATGATGTTGGTGGTTATAAAGATGGGATTGAAGACGGAGAACTTTATATACGCTATGTCGAATTAGCTACTTTTAGTCCTATCTTCCGGTTTAGTTCCAAACATGGTCACTACTATAAAAGAGAACCTTGGAAGTGGGATATTCATACTTTAAATATCGTTCGCGATTATTGTATCTTACGGCATCGTTTAATTCCTTATTTATATGCGGAAGCTTATAATTATTATCAAACTGGTTTACCTTTAGTCCAACCTTTATATTATCAAAATCCGGAGATTTATGATGAACCAAGTTATAAAAATGAATATTATTTTGGTCATGAACTTTTCATTGCTCCTATTACGGTTAAAAAAGATTTAATTATGAATCGGGCGGTCGAGAAGATTTTCTTGCCGAGTGGTATGTGGTATGATTTTACCACAGGTAAGAAATTCCCTGGTAATAAACGTTATGTTACCTTCTTTAAAGATGAAGATTTTCCCGTCTTTGCTAAAGCCGGATCTATTATTCCTTTAGCAGTTTTAGAAGAAAATATTAATGTTACTAATCCCCCTAAAAAATTAGAAATTCATGTCTTCCCAGGTAAAAGTAATACCTTTAAGTTATATGAAGATGATGGTTATTCTTCTCTTTTTGAACAAGGTTATTATATTTTAACTAGTATTGATTACAATTATTTACAAAATAACTATACTTTAATTATTCGTCCGGTGGAAGGAAAAACGGGTATTATTCCTGCTACTAGAGATTATAAAATTAGATTTCGTAATACTAGAGAAGCAGATGATGTCTTAGCTTATATTAATAAAGATGTTATTGTTACTGATAATTATGTCGATGAAAATGATTTTATCGTCGAAGTTAAAAATGTCCCGACAACGAGTCAATTAACTATTAATTGCAAAGGAAAAGATATTGAAATTGATGCTGTTCGGATTATTAATGAAGAAATAGATTCAATTATTAGTGATTTACAAATTGAAACCCGTTTGAAAGAAAAAATTGCCAATATATTCTTTAGTGATTTAGATATTAAAAAGAAAAGAATTGAAGTAAGAAAATTAAGAAAAGATGGTTTAGGTTCTTTATTTATCCGCATGTTTTTGAAATTATTAGAATATATGCAAGAAATTTAGGATATTTAAAAGATTGACAAGAACTTATTTTATCACGTATAATACTAGCGAGTGATGAAAAAAGAGTAGTAGTAATGTTTTTTAAGAGAGTTCACGGTTGGTGTTAGTGAATAAGTTATATTTATGAAATTACTTTTGAATCTTAAAATAATTTTCGGATTAAAGTGGTACCACGGCATTTTCGTCCTTAGGAAATGACCGTGTTTTTTGATTAGGAGGCTATTATGACATTAAATAATCCCATATTTATTATGATATTTTTTCTCTTGTTATTTATTCTTTTTTATTTTATTACTTACTTTTTAAACTATCGCAAAGTTAAAATGAAAAAATATGATGCCATTGGCGAAATGAATTACTTAGTTTATAAATTTAAATTAGATCGAAAAAAGATAAACTATAAAAAAGAAATTCGAGTAATTGCCGCTTTAAATAGTTTTATTATATCGAGTGTGGGAACTTTTGTTACTTGTTTAGATATTCCTTTATTTTTACAATTAGGAATTGGTTTTGTGTTATTATTCGCTCTCATCTATGCTTTATATGAAATTTACGGGCGCCATTTATTAAAATTACAAAGGAGTGACATAAAATGAATTTTAAAAAAATCGAAGAAAAATGGCAAAAAATATGGGCCGACAATAAAGCTTTTGAAGCCGATAATCATTCTTCTAAACCCCCTTATTATGTTTTGGTAGAATTTCCTTATCCTAGTGGAGCTGGTTTACATGTGGGTCATGTTAGAAGTTATACGGCTCAAGATGCTATTGCGAGAATGAAACGGATGCAAGGATTTAATGTTTTGTATCCTATGGGCTGGGATGCTTTTGGGGCTCCAGCTGAACAATATGCCATTAAAAATCATATTCATCCCAAAGAAGCAGTAGCAAAGAATATCAAAACTTTTAAAAGACAAATGCAATCGTTAGGTTTTTCTTTTGATTGGTCTAGAGAATTTTCTACTACTGATCCCGAATATTATAAATGGACCCAATGGCAATTTTTACAATTTTATAAACATGGTATGGCTTATAAAGCGACGGTGCCCGTTAATTGGTGCCCTAATTGTAAAACTGTGCTTTCTAATGAAGATGCCGCAGGTGGCGTTTGTGAACGTTGTGGGGAAAAAGTTGTGCAAAAAGAAAAAGCCCAATGGATGTTACGAATGAGCGATTACGCTGAAGATTTACTAACTGGTTTGGATGACACTAATTTTGCTGAGAAAGTAAAGTTAGGTCAAATTAACTGGATTGGTAAATCTAATGGAGTTGAAGTCGATATTCAAATTACTGGTGGCGGCAAGTTTTCTATTTTTACCACTTGTATTGAAACTATCTATGGTATTACGTTCTTTGTTATTGCTCCGGATGGTAAATTAATTCAAGAATTAATGCCACGAGTTACTAATAAAGAAGAAGTTCTTGCTTATATTGAAGAAACTAAAAAGAAATCAGCTATGGATCGGACCGAATTAAATAAAGGAAAGAGTGGCGTTCTAGTTAAAGGAATTAAAGCTATTAATCCGGTAAATGGTAAAGAAGTACCAGTTTTCTTAGGAGATTTCGTTTTAGGAGATTACGGAACAGGTGCTGTTATGGCTGTACCAAGTCATGATGAAAGAGATTTCTTATATGCTAAAGAACATCATCTAGAAATGATTCAAGTTATAGATGGTGCTGATACTACCGAAAAAGCTTTTGAAAAACAAGATTATTTAACTAAAGATTGTAAATTAATTAATAGTGAAGAATTTACTGGTTTAACTGTAAAAGAAGCTAAACAAAAGATTACCCAAAAATTAGTGAAAATGGGTATTGCTAGAGAAGTTACTAATTATAAAATGCGGGATTGGATTTTCTCAAGACAACGTTTCTGGGGCGAACCTATTCCGATGATTAATTGTCCTATTTGTGGTTGGGTACCTATGAATGAAAGTGATTTACCTTTATTACTTCCTGATGTCGCTGAATATGTTCCCACAGATACGGGGGAAAGTCCTTTAGCTAAAATAGAAGATTGGGTACATTGTAAATGCCCTAAATGTGGTCATGATGCTGTAAGAGAAACAGATACGATGCCTAACTGGGCTGGATCTAGTTGGTATTTCTTACGATTTATGGATCCTCATAACGATCAAGAATTTGCTAGTATGGAAGCAATGAAGTATTGGGGTCGAGTAGATTGGTATAATGGAGGAATGGAACATACCGCTAGACATTTGCTATATGCGCGTTTCTGGGTTCAATTTTTATATAACATCGGTTTAGTTCCAAATAAAGAAATGATTTGGACGCGAGTTAGTCATGGTATGGTTCTAGGAGCTAATAATGAAAAGATGAGTAAATCTAAAGGTAATGTTATTAATCCCGATGACATAGTAAATGAATACGGCGCCGATACTTTGCGGGTTTATGAAATGTTTATGGGCGACTATGAACAAGATGCCCCATGGAGTACCGATTCTTTAAAGGGATGCAAACGTTTTTTAGATAAAGTAATTCGTCTTAAAGACAAAGTAGTTGATAAAACAGGTTATTCGAAAGAAACAGAATCATTAATTCATAAAAGTATTAAAAAAGTAGAACATGATTTATCTCATATGGCTTATAATACCGCAGTATCAACGTTAATGATTTTAACTAATGCTTTGAGTGATCAAGCAAGTATTACCAAAGATGATTATCATGTGTTATTAACCCTTTTAAATCCTATTGCTCCTCATATTACGGAAGAACTAAATGAACAAATCGGTTTTGAGCCAATATATACTTCTTCTTGGCCAATCTATCAAGAAGATAAAACTATTGATGAGGAAAAAACTATTGCGGTCCAAGTAAATGGTAAAGTAAGAGGAACAATTACTATTAGTCAAGATGATACCGAAGAACAAGTAAAAGAAAAAGCCTTACAAGAAGAAAATATCAAAAGGCATATAAATGATAAAGAAATTGTAAAATTTATTGTTGTTCCTCAAAAAATTGTCAATATTATTGTTAAATAAAGTTTCCTAAGCGAAACTTTTTTTATATCGACTTTTTTTTCATTAGGAAAATAGTAAGCTATATGCTAGAGGTGGAATAATGAAAGTTAAAGTATTTGATGAATCCCATGAAAAGGATTTAGAGAAAACAATAAATGCTTTTCTTGATAATACTAATAGTGATATAATAGATATCAAGTATCAAGTTGCTATAGGTGTTTGTGGAGAAGAACAACTTTATTGTTTTTCCGCTATGGTAATTTATTGTGAAAAAGAATGAGTGGTTTGAAGTGAAGAAAAGCGGTTTTTTAGAAGGAACAATTATTGCCACCCTGGCTATTGTGATTACTAAAATTATGGGGATGTTATACGTAATCCCTTTTTATTCGATGGTTGGTGAACAAGGTAGTGCTTTGTATGCTTATGCTTATAATATTTATATTATTTTTTTAGATATATCAAGTGCTGGTTTACCTATTGCCATTAGTAAAATTATTAAAGAATATAATACTTTAAAGATGAATGATGCGAAAATGCGAGCGTATAAACTAGGTAAACGCATTGTTACAATTTTATCAGTTACGATTTTTATTCTTTTATTTGCTTTTGCTAAGAATATTGCTACATTACTTCTAGGAGATTTAAGTGGTGGTAATACTATTGAAGATGTTACATTTGTTATTCGAGCGGTATCTTTTGCTATTTTAGTTATTCCTTATTTAAGTGTTTCTAAAGGATTTTTACAAGGCCATAATATTATTAATATATCTTCTATTAGTCAAGTTTTAGAACAAATAGCCCGGATTGTCGTTATTTTAGGAGGTAGCTATCTAGCGATAAATGTTTTCCATTTATCATTACGAAATACTATTGGCATTGCTGTCTTTGGCGCCTGTGTGGGCGGATTAGTGGCTATCTTCTATATTTTTGAAAAAATGCGTAAAAATAAAAAAGAACTCGGATTTCAAAAAGAATATAAAAAAGATCCCGTTACTAATAAAGAGATTGTCAAAAAAATTATTTCTTATTCCGTACCCTTTATTGTAATTGCGATAGCAGCATCGATCAATAATTTTATGGATATGGTTATGATTTTACGAACTCTAGAACATATGGGTTTAGAAACGAGTACGATTGAATTTGCTACGACTGCGATAACGACTTGGAGTTCAAAAATTAGTATGATTGTTAACTCAGTTGCCATTGGAATGACTACTAGTTTAATTCCTACTATTGTCGGTGCCTATACTTTACATAATTTTGATGAAGTAAATGCCAAATTGAATAAAGCTTTACAATTAATTTTAATCATTTGTATACCAATGTGTGTCGGACTTTCTTTGCTTTCTAAGAGTGTCTGGAGTGTCTTCTATGGTTTTAATGAAGCCGGTGCTACTATTTTTGCTCTACATATTTTTGTTTCTCTATTCTTCAACTTATTTACAATTACTTCATCTACTTTACAAAGCCTTAATAAATTCAGTGCCGTCTATAAAAGTACCATCAGTGGTTTTATAACTAATATGATTTTAAATATTCCGTTAATGTATTTAGCGAGATATTTAGGTTTTGCCCCTTACTTAGGAGCTATCGTATCTACTGCTATAGGATATATTGTTTCCTTTACAATTGCTTTAGCTATTTTAAAGAAAGAACATGGTTTAAATTATCAAGATACCTTTAAAACTTTTTTACGAATCTTACTACCAACGATAGTGATGGCTATAGTGGTCGTATTATTAAAAATGCTAATTCCAGTTTCTTATTCTAGTAAATTATCTTGTATTATTTATATTGCTATTATTAGTATAGTAGGAGCTATTACTTACTTTATGGTAGCTTATAAAAGTGGGGTATTAGAACATGTCTTTGGTTCTGGTTATTTAAAAAAGATCATAAAAAAACTTACCTTTGGTAAGATAAGTATTTAAAGCATATACATATTGGTTGTATTATCAAAGTTTTCCGTAGTAAGTACCCCTTTAGATTCTAATTTACTAATCCGGGCATCTAAGCGATTAATTTGTCGTTCCATTTTGGCTAATCTAGACTCGATATCACTCATGTAGTCATTACCAGCTGGCATCATATTATTTTGGGGAACACTAGTCGCATAGAAATTAGGATTATTTTGACCCATCATATTATTCATCGGATAATTATTCATTGGCATGCCATAATTAGGCATTGACCCATAACTTTGTTGGAAACCTGATTCATTAAAATATGTATTCCGATCTTTTTTCATAAAAAACACTCCCTTTAGTTTATATTATATGTAATTAGTTAGAAAGTAGTGATTATAGTTGAGACTGAGAAATGTTAAAAATGCCCAAGAAAAATTACGAGCTAGTGCTTACTTTATTGAAGACCCTTTAAAATGGAGGGGCAAATGGCACCAAGTATTTAACGCAAATAAACCCTTGCATTTAGAAATTGGTACCGGAAAAGGACAGTTTTTAATTGCTATGGCGAAAGAAAACCCGGATATTTTATTTATTGGGGTAGAAAAGTATGAAAGTGTTTTAGTAAGAGCTATTGAAAAAGTTGAATTAGAAAATTTACCCAATATTCGATTTATATGTGGGGATGCTTTTAAATTAAATGCTATCTTTGCTCACGAAATTACAACCATCTATTTAAATTTTTCTGATCCATGGCCGAAATCTCGTCATGCCAAAAGACGTCTTACTAGTCCGAGTGTTCTAGCAGTTTATGAAGAGCTATTTATTAGTACGAAAACCATTATTCAAAAAACTGATAATCCTGATTTCTTTACCTATAGCATAGAATCTTTAAGTCAATATGGTTATGTTTTAGAACAAGTAAGCTTACATTTAGAAAATAGTAATATTAAAAATGTCGAAACTGAATATGAACAAAAATTTAAAAATCTCGGTTATCCCATTTATTATCTAAAAGCTGTCAAAAAATAGCTATTTTAAAAATACTTAGAATCTGCTATAATATTAGTCGAGCATAAGGAGTACGAATATGAAAAAAATAGTCCTGCTTTTAGTATTAATGTTAGGTCTTACGGGATGTGTAAACGTTCATAAACAAAGTTATGAGCAATTAATTAATAATGCTTTACAAAATACTGATAAGACTTTAAAAAATCATAGTTCCAATGGCTATAGTTATTACTTACCATTAGGAATAAAACTTAATGAAACGCAAAAAAGTAATGTGGTTTTTTCCAATAATAAATATCGAATGTATATGTATATAGATGCTATAAGCTATATGAATCATTATAAAGAAGTTTATACCAAAAATCATGCTTATGTCTCCATTCCTATCGAAAATGGGGATAAATTTGGGTATTTAGAGATAAATGCTTTAAAAAATAAAAAATATTTAGTTGAAATCATGTATAATTATGCTAAAATAGAAGTAATAGTAGATGAGTGTGATTTAAAAGATATGGTGAGTTATGCCCTTTCTATTGTAAGTTCAATTACTTATAATGACACGATACTAGAAAATATGATAGGTGAAAATATATTAAATTATAATGAAGTAGAGTTTAATATATTTGAAACTGCTGAAAGTGATAGTAATTTGATCGAATACGACGAAGATTCTAGTGAAGTAGAAATTGAAGATAACGTACCCGATACAGATTTAATAAATTAGAGGATGGTGTAAACATGGGATTATTGAATAAATTAAAAAACGCCTTATTTGAAGAAGAGGAAGTGGAAGTTGATTCGACTCCCGACAAAGTAGTTATTCAAGAAGAACCGGAGAAGAAAAAAGAAAAAGATAAACCCGAAATACCTTTAGAAAACGAAAGAGAATTATTTAAAGCGGAGAATACATTTAATTTTCCGGATTTTGATGAAGAAGAATTTGTTTCTAATTATGAACCTTTAAAAACTGTTGAACCAAAATTGGAACGTCCGGAAGAAAAACCTTTAAAAAGACGTAGTGATCCTATTTATACCGAAAATAAAGGAAAGACTAGTGAACGTTTCTCGATTAGAAAAGAAAAAAATGTTGAACCAGCTAAACCGGAAGAAAAAAAGTTTATTCCATCACCAATAATTTCCCCTGTATATGGAATTTTAGATAAGAATTATAAAAAAGAAGATATTATCGAGAAAAAACCTGAACCACCTAAGAAAATAGATGTTGATTCGGTTAGAAAAAAAGCTTTTGGTACTTTAGAAGATGATATTGAAAAAACCATGAATGAATCGGTAGAAAAATTTTATAATGAAGAATCTAAAAGTATTGATGATTTATTAAATGATTCTATTGATGATACCATCCTTATTAATTACGATGATGATGAAGAAGATAAAAAAGATAATGATTTTACCAATCGAATTGAAGAAGAACTAGATAATGGTGATATTAATTTAGAAACTAAAGAGAGCAAACCGGAAGATATTAGTAAAGAAGATTTAGAAAATAATACTTTAGAAAATGATTTATTTGATTTAATCGATTCTATGTATGATTCAAAGGAGGATGATTAGAGATGGAATTTTGGTTAGATTTTTTACCATTAATTATTTATATACTATTAATTGTCATTTTAATAGTTGGCATAATTTTAGTAATAAAGACTATAATAACATTAGATAAAGTAGATAAAATAATGGATGATGTAAAAAGAAAAATAGAGTCATTAAATGGACTCTTCCACATCATTGATTATGCAACCGATAAGATAACGTTAGTTACTGATAAAGTAGTAGATACTGTTGCTGGCTTTATCAATAAAACGTTATTTGGTAAAAAAGATAAAGAAAAAATAGAAAAGGTGAGTGAAAATGGATAAAAAAGAAGTAGGAAAAAGTGTAGGAAAATTTGTAACGGGGGCTGCAGTTGGAGCAGGTATAGCTTTATTATTTGCACCTAAAAAGGGTAGTGAAACAAGAAAAGAAATCAAAGATAAAACTGAAGAAGCTATCGAAAAAATAAAAACTACTAATGCGGAAGAAATCAAAAAATCTTTAGAAAAGAAATTAACAGAATTAAAAAAAGAAGTAGCTAGTTTAGATAAAGAAACAGCTAAAGAAATCGTAGTTGAAAAAGCTAATAAGATTATAAATAAAGCTGATGAATTAATAAAATTAGCTAAAGAAAAAAGTGCTCCTGTAATTGAAAAAGCTACTAAAGAAATTAAAGATAAAACTGTCGATATTTTAAATGCAGCAATTGATAAATTAGAAGATAAACCTAAAAAAACTGAAAAAGTTGAAAAAACTGTAAAAAAGTCTACTAAAACTGCTAAGAAAACAGCTTAAGTAAGTTTTAGGGGGTAGTTATGTTTTTAGTAAATGAAATAGTTTACTTAAATGAATTAAAAAAAGAATTGGAAAAAATCAAAAAGATTCAAAGAATCAAAAAAGTTTCCGATACTTTTTATAACATGAATCAATCGAATAAACCAAATAATACCGAAGAAGAGCTATTTAAAGATTATTTAGAAGAAGCTAGTAATCAGTTATTAAAAAAGAATTGATTGCTTTTCTTATTTATGATATAACATGAATAGTTGCAGTACATGGATTCATGAATTAAAGTAATACCGCAAGTTCTGCGCTTTTATGACTGGAGCTTGCGTTTTTTATTGGAGGATAATATGACTATTTTCGAGGAATTAAAATGGCGAGGTTTAATTAAAGATATGACTTCACCACTATTAGAAGAAAAATTAAATCAAGGGGGAATGACGTTCTATATTGGAACTGATCCTACAGCAGATTCTATGCATCTAGGACATTTATCATCTTTTTTAATATCCAAACGTTTAAAAGATGCTGGTCATCATCCTATCTTATTAATTGGGGGAGCTACTGGAAGAATAGGAGATCCTCGTCCTACTAGTGAAAGAGAAATGAAACCAATTGCGGAAATAGAACATAATATTGAATGTTTAACTAAACAAGCCAAAGAATTATTTGGTTTTGAAGTTGTTAATAATTATGATTGGTCCAAAGATATAAACTTTATTGATTTTTTAAGAGATTATGGTAAATTCTTTAGTATTAATTATATGTTAGATAAAGATATTATTAGAAGAAGATTAGATACTGGTATTACTTATACCGAATTTTCTTATATGATTATGCAAGCCTTAGATTTTCTTCATTTATTTAAAACTAAAAATTGTACTTTACAAGTAGCAGGTAGTGATCAATGGGGCAATATTACAGCAGGAGTTGATCTAATTAAGAAAAAGACTGGTCAAGATGTTTATGCTTTTACAATGCCTTTAGTTACTGATAAATCTGGTCATAAGTTTGGTAAAAGTGAAGGTAATGCCTTATGGCTTGATAAAGAAAAAACTTCTCCCTACGAAATTTATCAATATTTAATAAATAGCGAAGATGAAAAAGTAATTGATTATTTAAAAGTATTTACTTTTTTAACTAAAGAACAAATAGAAGAATTAGAAAAAAGTTTACAAGAACATCCAGAATTACGAGAACCTCATAAAGCTTTAGCCAAAGAAGTAGTTACCTTCTTACATGGCGAAGAAGAATATCAAAAAGCTAAATTAATGAGTGAAGCTTTATTTAGTGAAGATATTACAAAATTATCTGCTCAAGATATTTTAAATTCGCTAAAAGATATTCCTAAATTTAAGATATCTTTAGATTTGAATTTAGTTGATTTATTAGTTAATAATAATATTTGTCAAAGCAAAAGAGAAGCTAGAGAAATGATTACTGGTGGAGCTATACTAATAAATAATCAAAAAGTAGAAGATATAGATAAAAAGATAAGTAAAGATGATTTTATTGATCAACAAGTAATAGTAATTCGTAAAGGTAAGAAAAAATATTATCTTGGTATTTTAGAAAATAAATAAGTATTTAATTAAATAATTAGATGCTTATTTTTTT
>CAZQAO010000020.1:0-16847 GCA_964591225.1 uncultured Muribaculaceae bacterium
AAATTGTTGTCAATTTTCTTTTTTTATGCTATCATCTTAGGTGCAATCGCATATAGTTATGTGAATTGTTGTTTTGAGTGGGAGGGAATGCGGATTTGCCCATTACCACTCACACGAGAAAAAATTTTAATGGAGGTGTTTTTCGTGGCTAAAGAAGTCGTAAAGAAAATTAAATTACAAATTGAAGCTGGTAAAGCGACACCTGCTCCACCAGTAGGAACATGTTTAGGACCTGCAGGAATTAATATTCAAGATTTCTGTAGTCGATTCAATGAAGCGACAAGAGATAAAATGGGAGATTTATTACCTGTAGAAATCTCAGTGTACGAAGATCGAAGCTTTGATTTTGTTATAAAAACTGCACCAGCAGGATTCTTACTTAAAAAAGTAGCTAAGATTCAAAAAGGCAGTAAAAAAGGTGCTAATGAAATAGTTGCTACTATTTCTAAAGAAGATTTAAGAAAAATCGCCGAAGAAAAATTGCCAGATCTTAATGCTTACGATGTTGATTCAGCAATGAATATTATTGAAGGAACAGCTAGAAATATGGGAATTGCTGTTAAAGGTGTCAACGATGTCGAACTAGAGGCTCAAGCTAGAGAAGCTGCAGCTCATGAAGCTGAGATGGCCAAAAGAGATGAAGAATTAGCAGAATTAGAAGAAGAAGCTAAAGAATTAGCAAGTGGCAATGTTGAAGTAGCAGAAGAACCAACTACTGAAGAACCAACCACTGAAGAAGAATAATTAATAAATTTAAAAAAATCCGCTAATAAACCACAGTTAGGAGGAAAATATGAAAAAGCAAGGAAAAAAATATGTGGAAGCTTCTAATAAAGTAGAAAAAGATAAAGAATATTCTCTTGAAGAAGCAATTAAATTGGTCAAAGAAACAGCCATTACCAAGTTTGATAGTACTATTGATATTGCAATCAAATTAAATGTTGATCCCAAAAAAGCTGATCAACAATTACGGGGTTCTTTTGTACTACCAAACGGAACAGGAAAAAATAAAAAAATCTTAGTAATTGCTAAAGGAGCTCAAGCAGAAGCTGCCAAAAATGCAGGAGCAGATTATGTCGGCGAAAAAGAAATGATTGAAAAAATTCAAAAAGAGAATTGGTTTGATTTTGATGTAATTATTGCTACTCCTGAGATGATGCCTGAACTTGGTAAAATTGGTAAAATTTTAGGTCCAAAAGGTTTAATGCCTAACCCTAAAACTAATACAGTTACTAATAATGTAGCAGCAGCTATCGAAGATGTTAAAAAAGGTATGGTTGGTTTTAAAACTGATACTTATGGAAATATTCATAGTGTAATTGGCAAATCTTCTTTTGATAATAATAAATTACAAGAGAACTTAGAATATATTGTATCAACTATTGCTAAATTAAAACCAGCTAGTGTCAAAGGTAAATATATTCTTTCGGTATCTATTTCATCAACAATGGGTCCGGGAATTAAAATAGATAAAAATTCTTTTGACATTTAGAGTTCAATTTAATATAATACGTTGTAGAAAAGCGTGATAACCAAAGACAGTAGGGGAGCAATCTTAATTATCCTACCGAGGGAAAACGAATCTTTTTTAGGCTCTTTTTCCCCAAAAAGGGCTTTTCTATTGATAAAGATAAGGAGGATGTTATGGCCAGTCAAAAAGTTCTTGATGAAAAGAAAGAAATTGTTAGTGAGATTACGGAAAAAATAAAAAATAGTGAATCTGTAATTTTGTTTCAATATCAAGGCTTGACAGTTGCTGATTTAAGTGAGTTAAGAAATAAGCTAAGAGATGTTAATGCTATCGTTAAAGTTTATAAAAATACTTTATTAAAAAGAGCTTTAGATGATTTACATATTAGCTTAGATGGTTTCTTAGAAGGACCAAATGCTATTTTATTTGGTCAAGACTTACTTGAACCAATTAAAGTAATTGCTGATTTTGCCAAAGATAATGACAAATTAGATATTCGAGTTGGTATTATTTCCGGAGATGTAGCTGATTTAAAAACAATTCGGGAATATGCTAGTATTCCATCCAGAGAAGGCTTACTTACTATGCTTGCTGGTGGTATGATCCAATATGTAAAAGATTTAGCAGTTGGTTTAAACCTTTATGCTGAACAATTAGAAAAAAATTAGAAAATAGGAGGAGAAAAAAATGGCTAAATTAACCAAAGATGAATTTATAAGTGCTTTAAAAGAAATGACTATTCTTGAAGTAAAAGAATTAGTTGATGCAATGAAAGAAGAATTTGGAGTAGATCCTAGTGCTGTAGCAGTTTCTGCTGCCCCTGTTAGTGGTGGCGAAGAAGATACTGGTTCTGCTACTAAAACTGTAGTACTTAAGAGTGCTGGAGGAAATAAAATCCAAGTTATTAAAATATTAAAAGAAATTACTGGACTAGGATTAGTTGAAGCAAAAGCTTTAGCTGATAATGGTGGTAATATTAAAGAAAACGTTGCTGCTGATGAAGCTAATAATATTAAAGCTCAACTTGAAGAAGCTGGAGCAGAAGTAGAATTAGCTTAAGGAAGGTAAAAAGCTCATAGTTAAATATGAGTTTTTTTGTGGCATCTTTTCCATGGATATTTTAAAATAAATAGATTAATAATTTACAAAGAATTTTTTTCATTATATAATTATAATAGGTGATTGTATGAAAAAGACAGTAATAACTGTTATAAAAGTGGCAGTACTAGCATTTATATTTTTATGGATTGTAATGGTATTTACCGATTATTTTAGAGTTAGACAAAGTAAAAATCCCATGTTCTGTTTTAGTGAAAATGAAAAAGAATATGATGATGGAACAGTTTATTTTTGTAATGGATTAGGATATAAAATGATTCGTTATAATCGGGAATGTTTAGGTGCAACTGAATTTGGTCCATTCTTTATCAAAGAAAGAACTTGTGATTCTAATAATTGATTAAAGTAAACTCTTGTTTTATAATAGCAAGTTGGTTGGTGATTTTGTGAAATTGGATAATCGTGGTTGGGGTTTAAGCGAAATGCTTATTTTAATGGCAGTGTTAATACTATTCTTATTAATTTCAGTATTTTTATCTCATCAATTATCGGGGAAGTCTAACAATATTTTCTTAGAACCACTAGTTAAAACAACTTATACAGATGTGGAAGAAAATGTTAAAAATGCTGCTTTATCTTATTTTAAAGATTACTATGATTCGCAAATTAATACAGGAACAATTACAGTTACAACCATTAATTTATTAAAATATAATCATTTACAAGAAAAAGATTTAACACCTTCTAGCGAAAAAGAAGCATGTTTAGGTTATGCTTTAATTCATCGGGAAAACGAAGGCTTAGAAGTGCAACCATTTATTGGGTGTAAAAATTATGAAACGACTGGTTACCAATCTTGGAGATTAGGTGAATAGTATGGATAAAATGCGTAAATATTCCATTATTTGGGGTATAATGCTATTCTTGATTGTGGCCTTATTAACTACTTATGGCTTTATTTATAAAAAGAAAACTAGTGTTTATAAAGATTTAGAAGCCAAACTAGTTGATGCTGAGAAAAAGTATGTCGATGCTCAATTTCTCTATCCAGATAAAAACGAAACGTTAAAAACTACTTCCGAAGAATTAATTAGTAATGGTTACTTAGATGAATTAAAAATTAAAGATCAAGAGTGTCTAGGTTATGTGGTAGTTAATTTTGAGGATTCAGTCTACCAATATAAAGGCTATATATCTTGTGCTAAATATAAAACTAAAGGCTACGAAAATTAGCTTTTTTTAATATATTTTGTTGACTTTCATATAATGGTAGTGATATATTATTTTTGAATTTTAAATTTCGGTTCTAAGGCAGTTAGAACTTAATTTAAAACCATATTTGATACACCAGGATGTGTGTTAATGAAAGGAGGACAATATGTCAACAATTAATCAATTAGTTACGAACAAAAGAAAAAAGAAAACCAGAAAAAGTAAAAGTCCTGTTTTAAATGTTGGATTAAATACTCTGGAAAGAAAACAAACTGATCAAAAGAGTCCACAAAAAAGAGGAGTATGTACTCGTGTTGGAACTAAGACTCCCAAGAAACCGAACTCAGCTCTTCGTAAATATGCGAGAGTTAGACTTTCTAATGGTAAAGAAATCGATGCTTACATACCAGGAGAAGGCCATAACTTACAAGAGCATAGTGTTGTTTTAGTCCGGGGCGGTCGGGTTAAAGATTTAATCGGTGTTCGTTATCACATTGTACGAGGAACATTAGATACGCAAGGCGTTCAAGATAGACAACAAGGACGTAGTAAATATGGAACTAAGAAACCAAAAAAATAATAGATAAAGGAGGAAAATAAAATGCGTAAGAGAAGAGCAATTAAAAGAGATGTCTTACCCGATCCCGTGTATAATTCTAAAGTAGTAACCAAACTGGTTAATCAAATTATGCTCGATGGAAAAAAGGGTACAGCTCAAAAAATTCTTTATGAAGCATTTGATATTATAAAAGAAAAAACTGGTAAAGAACCAATTGAGGTTTATAATCAAGCTTTAGAAAATGTAAAACCCGCTTTAGAAGTTAAATCTCGTCGAGTTGGGGGTTCTAATTATCAAGTTCCAATTGAAGTTAATGATGAAAGAAGTCAAGCTTTAGCACTTCGTTGGATTGTTAATTATGCCAAATTAAGAAATGGCAAAGGTATGGCTGTTAATTTAGCTAATGAACTTATAGATGCTGCTAATGGTACTGGCGGCGCTGTTAAAAAACGTGAAGATACTCACAAAATGGCAGAAGCAAATAAAGCGTTTGCTCATTATAGATGGTAGGAGGATGTTATGGCAAGAGATATACCGATTAATAAATTAAGAAACTTTGGAATTATGGCTCATATTGATGCCGGAAAAACAACAACTACCGAAAGAATTTTATTCTTAACGGGAATTACTCATAAAATTGGAGAAACTCATGAAGGTGAGTCCCAAATGGACTGGATGGATCAAGAAAAAGAAAGAGGTATCACTATTACTTCGGCAGCTACTACCGCTTATTGGAAAGGACACCGCTTAAATATAATTGATACTCCTGGACACGTCGATTTTACCATCGAAGTACAACGTTCCTTAAGAGTTTTAGATGGCGCAATTTTACTTCTTGATGCTCAAGCTGGTGTAGAACCACAAGCTGAAACTGTTTGGAGACAAGCTAACGAGTATAAAGTTCCGAGAATGATTTGTGCCAATAAAATGGGTAAAATGGGAGCAGATTTCTATTATACTTTAGGAACTATTAAAGATCGTTTAGGAGCTAATGTGGCTGCTATTCAACTGCCAATTGGCGCAGAATCAGAATTTTCAGGTTATGTTGATTTAGTAACGATGAAAGCTTATCAATATGATGGCACTGACAAACAAGAAGTTACAGAAATAGAAATTCCTGCAGATATGCAAGATAAAGCTCAAGAATATCGGACTACTTTGATTGAAGCGGTGGCAGACTTTGATGAAGATTTAATGGTTAAATATCTGGATGGGGGGAGTATTTCTGAAGAAGAATTAAAATCAGCTATTCGTAAAGCTACGTTATCAGTTGAGTTCTTCCCATTATTATGTGGGGATGCTTTAGGTAACAAAGGAACACGAGCTTTACTTGATGCGGTTGTTGACTATTTACCGGCTCCAACTGATGTAGAAGCAATTTTATGTACAGATAAAGATGGCAATGATGTCGAACGTCATCCAAGTGATTCAGAACCATTCACTGCTTTAGCATTTAAAATTATGACCGATCCATTTGTAGGAAGATTATCATTCTTCCGAGTATATTCAGGAGTTCTTACTAGTGGTTCTTATGTCTTAAATTCAACTAAGGGTGAGAAAGAAAGAATTGGTCGTATTTTACAAATGCATGCTAATCAACGAAAAGAAATTAATGAAGTGTATGCTGGAGAAATCGCCGCTGCTGTTGGCTTAAAAAATACAACTACCGCTGATACCCTTTGTGATGAGAAAAATCCATGTGTGATGAAAGGAATGGAATTCCCTGAACCAGTTATTGATATTGCTATTGAACCTAAATCTAAAAATGATCAAGATAAGATGGCTCTAGCAATTAGTAAATTAGTGGAAGAAGATCCAACATTACGAGTTAAAACAGATCCCGAAACAGGACAAACCGTATTATCTGGTATGGGTGAACTTCACCTAGATATTATCGTCGACCGGATGAAACGGGAATTTAATGTTGAATGTAATAAAGGTCGTCCGCAAGTTGCTTATCGAGAAACTATTACGGTTCCTGGTGAATGTGAAGGAAAATATATCAAACAATCTGGTGGTCGTGGTCAATATGGTCATGTTTGGATTAAGTTTGAACCTAATCCTGGCAAAGGATACGAATTTGTCGATGCCATAGTTGGTGGTGTTGTTCCAAGGGAATACATTCCCGTTACTGATAAAGGATTACAAGAAGCTATGGCTGGGGGAGTATTAGCAGGATATCCAATGGTGGATATTAAAGCTACTTTATATGATGGTTCTTACCATGATGTCGATTCTAGTGAAATGGCCTTTAAAATTGCAGCATCCCTAGCTTTAAAAGAAGCCAAGAATAAGTGTAAGGTCGTCCTTTTGGAACCAATTATGAAAGTTGATGTTGTGGTTCCTGAAGAATATATGGGAAATGTTATGGGAGATTTAACGAGTCGTCGGGGTCGTCCGATGGGACAAGAATCTCTTGGTAATGCTATCCGTATTACCGCTATGGTACCATTATCTGAAATGTTTGGATATGCTACTGATTTAAGAAGCAATACCCAAGGAAGAGGTAACTTCCAAATGGAGAAAGATCACTATGAAGAAGTGCCTAAATCTATCGCTGAAGAAATCATAAAGAAAAACAGCGTTAACTAAAAATAATACTTGAAAAACCTTCAAGCATTAGATAAAATATAGTAGTAAATTGAAAGGAGAAAATAAACGATGGCAAAAGAAAAATATGATCGTTCAAAAGAACATGTTAATATTGGTACAATTGGTCACGTTGACCATGGTAAAACAACATTAACTGCTGCTATAACTAAATATTTTGGTAAGTTTGTTGATTATGCTGATATCGACAAAGCTCCCGAAGAAAGAGAAAGAGGTATTACTATTAATACCGCTCATGTTGAGTATGAAACTGAAAAACGTCATTATGCTCACGTAGATTGCCCAGGACATGCTGACTATGTTAAAAACATGATTACTGGTGCCGCTCAAATGGATGGTGCTATCCTTGTAGTATCTGCTGCAGATGGACCAATGCCTCAAACTAGAGAACATATTTTGTTATCTCGTCAAGTAGGTGTGCCTAAAATTGTTGTCTACATGAATAAATGTGATCAAGTTGATGATCCAGAATTATTAGACTTAGTAGAAATGGAAATTAGAGAATTACTTGGAGAATATGGATTTGATACTGAATGCCCAATTATTCGTGGTAGTGCTTTAAAAGCTCTTGAAGGCGATGAAGAAGCAGCTCAATCTATTCGTGATTTAATGGCAGCTGTTGATGAATATATTCCATCTCCAGTTCGTGATACAGATAAACCATTCTTAATGAGTATTGAAGATGTATTCACTATTTCTGGTCGTGGTACTGTTGTTACCGGACGTGTTGAACGGGGAAAATTAAATCTAAATGATGAAGTTGAAATCGTTGGTCTTAAAGATACTAAAAAAACTGTTTGTACCGGAATTGAAATGTTTAGAAAACAATTAGACTATGCTGTTGCAGGTGATAACGCTGGAGTACTTTTACGTGGTATCGCTCGTGACGAAGTTGAACGTGGACAAGTACTTGCTAAACCAGGAAGTGTTACTCCACATCATAAATTTAAAGCTAGTGTTTATGTTTTAAGTAAAGAAGAAGGTGGACGTCATACCCCATTCTTCTCCAATTACCGACCACAATTCTATTTCCGTACTACAGATGTTACCGGTGTTATTGAATTACCTCAAGGTGTTGAAATGGTAATGCCTGGTGATAATGTTGATATGACAGTAGAATTAATTGCTCCAGTAGCTCTTGAAAATGGTACTAAATTCTCAATTCGTGAGGGTGGACGTACTGTAGGTGCTGGTGTTGTTTCAGAAATTCTTGAATAATTTAGAAAGCGATGTTAAATCGCTTTTTTAATGCCTTAAACTATGCTATTATTATAATAGATAGGAAGAATGAAAAATGGCGAAACGAAGACGCAAAAAAATCAAATATAAAAATTTATTGCTCCTGATTATAATTCTTTTTTTAATCGTTTATTTAGGTTTTTTTGTCGTTCGCAAAGTCTATCGCCAAATTACTTCGGAATCCAATTTTAAAACTAGTGAACCAAAAGCAAAGGATACTGAAAAAGTTAAAAAAGAACAAGAATATAACAATTGTCTTAAGGAAAAAGTAACTAGCGAAGAACAAGCTCTTTATGAAACAGACATTCAAGCCATCGATGCCTTTATTCAAAATAGTCAATATTCGGCTTCAGTTTATTACGAAGATATCACTACTGGATTTACCTATAAATATAAACAAGATACGGTCTACTATGGTTGTAGTTTAATTAAAATAGTCGATGCCTTGTATCTAATAAATAAAGCTATTAATAATGAGATCAATTTAGATACTGAAACAGTTGTCTATGCTGCCAAATATAAAATGGCCTATAGTGCGGGCTTAGCTACTCGAACAGTTGGAGAAGCTATTTCGTTACGCGATTTAATTCGGTATGCCATTTCTCTAAGTGATAACTCGGCTCATTTAATGTTAATTGATTATATTGGTTTTTCTAATCTTAAAAATTATGGAACTAGTTTAGGAGCTAAAGTTATTTTAACTGGGGGCGATAATTTTGGTAATCAAACTGCCAGTGATACAAATATCTATTTAAAAGAAGCTTATAAAATTATTACGGAAAATAAAGAATATGGTCCCTTTTTAAAAGAAATTATGGATAATGATGAGCGAAATGCCTTTAATACAGATAATATTCGCATCTATCATAAATATGGTAGTTATGGTTCCAATTATCATGATATTGGCTTAAGTTTAGAAGAATATCCCTATACAATTTCTATTTTAACTTTGCATGAAAATAGAAATTATTTAGAAGTAGTCCAAAATATTCATGCGCAAGTACGGGATTTACATTTTAAATTCCATGAACAAAGAAAAAATAAGTGTAATACGATAGTTTATGGTTAAATGTATTAATCATTCTTTTTAATATCGGTTTTATTAAATAATTTAGCTAATTTGCCAGATTTTAACATCGTTTGATAATTAGTGGGATTCACTACTAAATCATATTCCCCAATAAATTCATATACTTTAGGATTAAAACCAAGTTTAAATTCATTTAATCCATAATAGGGATTTTGTTTAGAAAAATCTCCCGTAAGACCATTTAAATCAGCAAAGTCATAGTATTTTTTATAGTATTCTAAAATTTTATAATGTAAGAAATAATTAGGATTAAATCTTTTATAAGCTTTATCAAAACCACTAATTACAATATTAATACGGTTTTTATATTTAACTACTAAAGCCCCAGCGATATATATTTTAGAGCTTTCATTATTACGTTGAGTAGCTTCTAAGAGATCATTTTTATAAGCTAATAGTTTTCGATCAGAATTCATTTTAATATTTAGTTGTTTTTCTGATTGATTATTAATAATTTTATGATTAATATGCGAGTTTTTTTCTAATTCTTTTTCATAATTAGCTTTAGCATTTAATAAATAAGTATTGGTATCTACACTTACTAAGAATAAATCAATATTATTAGATTTAGAAAAAATATTATAATAATCTTTATAATAGAAAGCATCTTTATTTCTTTTCCGTTTAATAAAATCAAATAGAATATCAATCCCACTACGATCAGCAATTTCTATATTTAAACCTTTATTTATCCCTCTTTTAATTTTATTGCGGGTATTCTTAGAAACCGAATCTAAAGAAAAATTTTTAAGATTAACAATAGCATTGTACCGTGGAATCATTGATTCAAAATAAAGATTATCTTTTAATTTAACGTATCCTAGATCAATTAATGTATTTTTTATTTCAATATTCCAATTATATTTTTTTTCATTGGTTTTAGGATTAATTTCACTGATGGCAATTTCCGGATTTATTTTGATAAATACCACTCTTTTTTGGCGATAATAACGTATTAGTGCATCCGTAAACTTTTTTAAAAGGGCTTGATCAAAATAATCGATAATAAATCCTTTAGGAGCATAACCATATTTCATCATAGCATTTAATTTTTTAAATAAAATTAATGAAGCCGCATAAATATTATTGTATTCATCAACAAAACCAATTAATTCATAATCGTAACCATTCTCTGCCATTAATAAGGCATAATTCAAAGATTGATAATGGCTTCCTAATGGGCTTTTAGCAACGAAATCTTCAAATTCATATATATTTAATTCTTTGATATGCATTTTTAAGCCCCCTTCCAAAATTGTTTTTTATTATAGCATAAATCTCAAATAACGCAAGTTTCATTTAAGTTTGAGCATATGATTTAATAAGACCTTTAATTTGCAAAACAGAGGGCATTACGTTATAATTTAGAATAGGTGATTTAAATGCAAATTCAAAGAGTGGAGTTAAAAAACATTGCTGTTCGTCAAAGTCAGTATCCTATAGATAAATATCCCGAATTTTTATTAGTAGGACGCAGTAATGTGGGCAAGAGTAGTTTTATCAATACGTTAATAAATCGCAAGAATTTTGCTAGAACTAGTTCGAAACCAGGTAAAACCCAAACTTTAAATTTCTATTTTATTAATAATGCTTTTTATTTAGTTGATGTTCCCGGATATGGTTATGCTAATTTAAGCAAGAGTACAGTTAAAAAAATGGGTTTAATGATTGAAGATTATATTAAAAATCGCCCCACTTTAAAACATGTATTTTTACTTATTGATTATCGGCATAAACCGACGGAAGATGATATCTTAATGTATAATTTTTTAAAGTTTTATAGTTTAAAAATAACAATTGTGGCCACTAAATATGATAAAGTTACGAAAAATAATCGGTTAAAACAAGATAAATTAATAAGAGAAACCCTAAATTTAACTGAGAATGAAAATTTTATTCCTTTTTCGACGATTACTAAAAAGGGTAGAGATGATATTTATCAAATTATTGAAAATGATTTATAAAATTTTGGGGTATTTCTTGCCTTTTTTTCCTAAGTGTGTTAAATTAGTTAACGAATGGATGTGAGAGCATGTTAGAGAATATATTATTAGTAATTTCTATTTTATTAATAGCAATCGTCTTATTACAAAGTAATAAAGCAAGTGATTCTAGTCAAATTATTACGGGTGGTAATGAGAGTTTATTTCAAAATACCAAAGAGCGGGGGATTGAACTTTTAATTAGTCGGGTTACTTTAGTTCTTGGCATTGCCTTTTTTATCGTATCTTTTATACTATTTATTAAATAAAGTGCTATAGCGCTTTTTTTTTGCCATAAACTAGGGTATAATACTATTAGAGTGATAATATGAAAAAAAATGGTTTTACTTTAGTAGAGATTATTGTAACGCTCGGTATAATGGCTTTAATAGGAGTAGTTATTGCTGGTAATTTTTCCGGTCTTTTTAGTGAACAAGAAGATAAAGATTATGAAGCTTTCGTAAAACAAATAGAAGATTCTGCTTGTATGTATGTAGAAACTGCTTTTACTGCTAATGAAAAGAGTAATTGTCGTAAAAATACATGTACGATAACAGTTGATAAATTAGTAGGAAGAGGTTATTTAGATGAAGAACTAGTAGATCCTAGTACCGGAGATAAAGTTATGGAAAATCAATCAAAATATAAGGTAACTGTTAGTTGGCCGAATAACGTTAAAACTTGTAAGATGAACGAGGAGTGAGATAATGAAAGAAGAGATTGTCAAAGTATTAGATTCTATTTATGAAGCGAAAGAGGCAATAGAAATAAATGATTTATTACATTTAAAAAGTCCCGAAGAATATAAAGAATTAGAAACATGTTTAGAAGAATTAACTAATGAATATGTTCTTTATAAAACTAAAAAAGACAAATATATATTATTAAAAAATTGTCCGAGTTTAAGAATGGGTAAATTAACGGTCAATAAAAAAGGTTATGGCTTTGTAATATTAGATAAAGAAGATGATTTATATATTGCGAGTGATAATATGAATGGAGCTATCCATGACGATATTGTTCTAGCTGAAATTATTCGAAGTGGAGTTAAAAAAGAAGGCCGTATTTTAAAAGTTATTAAACGTGATATAAGTGATATGGTGGGAGAAATTGTTGTTAAAGACAATGAATTATGGGTTGATTTAGATGACGATAAAAAAGATATTGATTTAGTTTTAAAAAAAGAATCTTTAACTAATTGTGTTCCTGGTCATAAAGTAGTTGTTCGTTTACTTAAAGAGTTAGGACCGAAACGTTATTTAGCTGAAGTAATCCGGATTCTAGGACATAAAGATGATCCCGGGGTAGATATTTTATCCATTGCTTGTAAGTATGGAATTGAAACTGAATTTAATGCTGATGTTTTAAAAGAATTAGAAAGTGTCCCTACGGAAGTTGATCCTAAAGATTTACAAAATCGAACTGATTTAACGGATAAAGTTATTTTTACTATTGATGGCTCTCATACCAAAGATATAGATGATGCAATTAGTTTAGAAAGAAAAGGCGATAATTATGTTCTAGGAGTCCATATCGCTGATGTTTCCCATTACGTTAAAGAAAATACTGCTTTAGGAGATACGGCTTATGAAAGAGGAACTTCTTGTTATTTAGCTGATACCGTTATTCCTATGATTCCTCATAAATTATCTAATGGTATATGCTCACTAAATGAAGGAGTTATTCGGCTTACTATGAGTTGTGTAATGGAAATTAATAATAAAGGTAAAGTAGTTAATTATGATATTTTTCCTAGTTATATAAAAAGTCGTAAGAAAATGACTTATGAAGCTGTCAATGATATTTTAATGCGAGATATTGTTGCTCCTGATTATCAAGAATTTGCTCCTATTTTGAAAGAAATGAATGAACTAGCCCATATTTTAAGAAAAGAAAAAAATAGTCGCGGTTATATTGATTTTGATTTAGATGAAGCCGAAGTTATTCAAGACGAAAATGGTCGAGCTATCGATATTGTTAAACGAGATCGAGAAGATGGCGAAAAACTAATCGAAGATTTTATGATTGCTGCTAACGAAACGGTAGCTAGTCATATCTATAATATGGATTTACCTTTTATATACCGAGTTCATGGAACTCCCAATAGTGAAAAAATTGATGATTTTGTTAATTTAGTTAAACTCTTAGGTTATGATTTACAAACTAAAGTAACTGATTTAACCCCTATTACCATGCAAAAATTACTAAAAGAATTATCCGATAAAGATGAATTTAAAATATTATCAAGTATGTTATTAAGAAGTATGAAAAAAGCTGAATATAGTAAAGATAATATCGGTCACTTTGGTTTAGGAAGTCGCAGTTATACACATTTTACCAGTCCGATTCGTCGGTTTCCTGATTTAACTGTTCATCGCTTATTAAAAAAATATTTAATTGAAAAAGATTTATCAATGGCCACAATTAGTTATTATGATTCTGCTCTAGTAGATATTGCTGAACACTCTAGTGAAAAAGAAGTAGGAAGTGTCAATGCTGAACGCGATGTCTTAGATATGAAAATGGCTGAGTACATGGAAAATCATATTGGAGAAGTCTACGAAGGAGTTATTACTACTGTAACTAATTTTGGTTTCTTTGTCGAATTACCTAATATGGTCGAAGGTTTAGTTCATGTTAATACTTTAAAAGGTGATTATTATAATTATATACCCGAGAAATTAGCTTTGATTGGAAATAATAGTAAAAAACAATATCGTATTGGGGATAAATTACAAATAAAAGTTATTGGAGCCAGTAAAGAAACCGCAATGATTGATTTTGAAATTGTGAAAGAAGAACCAGAAGATGGAAATAAAGAATAAAAGGGCTTATTACGATTATTATATTGAAAAAGAAATTGAAGCCGGAATTCAGTTAGTAGGAACCGAGATTAAAAGTGTTCGTTCTGCTATGGTTCAACTTAAAGATAGTTATGTCTATATTAAAAATAATGAAGCTTATATTATGAATATGCATATTGCCAAATATGAACAAGGTAATCAATTTAATCATGAAGAAGATCGCACCAGAAAATTATTACTACATAAAAAAGAAATAAAAAAATTAAAAGAAGCTGTCAGTCGTGAAGGTTACAGTCTAATACCCTTAAAAATTTATCTAAAAAATGGTTATGCGAAATTATTAATTGGTATTGCTCGCGGTAAAAAGTTATATGATAAACGAGCAGTTTTAAAAAAGAAAACAGAAGAAAGAGAAGCTAGTCGTTATGTTTAGTTTCTTTTTTTAAGGCTTTTTGTTATAATTATATTAGGTGGTAAAAATATGAAAAAACTAAGTAAAAAAACTAAAATAATTATTGCTGTTATTACCTTAGTTTTATTATTAGGTGGCGGTTCTTTTTTATTTATTAAATTTTTTAATGCTGGTACTAAAGAAAAACCCGATGATTCTAAAGAAGAAGTTAAAAAGATTCAAATCGTTGATGAAGATAGCAAGAGTAGACCAATCGCCGTTATGATTAATAATATTGGGACAGCCAGAAAATATCATGCCGGTTTACAAGATGCTTATATGGTTTATGAAATGATTGTCGAAGGTGGTTTAACACGTTTAATGGCTGTTTATAAAGATGCTGATACTGCACGAATTGGATCTATAAGAAGTGCTAGACATTATTATTTAGATTATGCTTTAGAAAATGATGCTATTTATGTCCATTGGGGTTATAGTGAATATGCCCAAAATGATATTACCAAATTAAAAGTTAATAACTTAAATGGTTTAGTTTATGGCGATAAATATTTTTGGAGAGATAAAGACTTACCAGTATCTTCAGAACATACTGCTTATACAAGTATGGAATTAATTAAAAAAGGTATTAAAAAACTTGGTTATCGTACGGAAACTAATAAAGGAACTTTACTTAAATATAGTGCTGATAATATTGATTTAAAGAACATGGAAGGAGCTATTCCAGCTAGTACTGTATCTATTCCTTATTCAAGTAGTGTTACTACCGAATATGTTTATGATAGTGAAAATCAAGTTTATAAAAGAAGTGTTAATAAAACTGCTCATACGGATTATGAAACTAAAAAACAATACACTGCCAAAAACATTATTACTTATCAAGTAGATAATTATACGATAGATGGCGATGCTAAAGATAGACAAGAACTTAATAATATTGGATCAGGTGATGGCTATTATATTAGTAATGGTTATGCTATACCTATTCATTGGTCAAAATCTAGTCGCACAGCTAGAACTAAATATACTTTAACTAATGGTCAAGAATTAGTAGTTAATGATGGTAATACTTATATTCAAATACAACCCGATAATCAAAAATTAACCATTTCATAAAAAAAGGCAGATAACATATCTTATTAATAAGGAGGGATATTTATGCAAACAATTATTGATTTTATAGTTTCTAATTATTTATGGTTTCTAATTATTTCCATTATTTTAATATTTGCTTTAATAGGGTATTTAGTTGATACTAACGAAAAAAAGGATACAACTCCTACGAATATGAATCCTAATTTAGATAATTCTAATCCCACGGGAACGGAAATAAAAGCCGAAGAATCACCAATGGACGTTTTAAATAACAAATAGTTTTAGGAAAATCTAAAACTATTTATCATTTAATAAACATTCATTTTCATTACAAGTAATCATTATCTCTTTTATTTTACTTTCTGAAGGACAGGATAAGTATATTTTTAAGCGATAATCATTAGTATCGATCTTGGTAATAATTAAATAACTAGAAACTAAATCACACTCTTTATTATTTTTATCTTTTAAAGGTGTAATTAATTCTTTATCTAACATTTCTTCTAATAATAAAGATGTCGAATCCCCAATATTCTTAGGTAAATTATCTTTATTATATAATTTAAAAGTAGCATCGACAATACTATTCATATTATCCGTAATCACTTTATTTTTATTTTGATAATTCTTATTAACACGGGAAATAATAAAAATAATTAGTATCATTACTAAAACTAAAATTAATAATCTAATGATAATTTTTTTAAAATCTATTTTAGCAAAAAATTGATTCTTCTTTTTAGTAGTTTCAGGAGTATTAAAAAATTTAGCTTTTTTCTTTTTCTTTTTAATTTTCGGAATTTTTCGCTTTTTATATTTAATTTCTTTTTCTTCGTACATACTAAACCCTCATTCGTTTTCCTATTATACAACAAGTTCCAATTATTGTATATGGAATTTTTAACGTATTTATGATAAAATGGCAGATATATGGGGCAGTAAATGGTCTCGACAATTACTACTACATAAGATGGCAAGTGGTAGGCATACCTTAAATGCACCAAAAAATAAATAACGAAACAAATAGTTTCACTCCTGCTTTTGCCTAATATAAGGTTAAGGGAGACTTCTATTTACTTTCTCTTATAGGGTAAATTAGAGGTTCATAAATATAAGATATATCATTTGAATCGTTTAAGTTTAAATGATGAATTTTTATTAAACTAGTTATATAATAGGTACGCTATAGCCGGTTATATAATGAGATTAAAATCTAGCTAAACTTGTAGAAATTTTATGATAGAGTACTTTGGACAGGAGTTCGACTCTCCTCTGCTCCACCATAAGAGTATTAAAGTATCAATTTGAAAGAAATTG
>CAZQAO010000021.1:0-2241 GCA_964591225.1 uncultured Muribaculaceae bacterium
CTTGTAATTTTTTAGCATAAGTTTCTAAATCTTTTTTGTATGCATCATATAGATTGTTATCATTTTCAGATTCTAAAACTAAACCATACTCGGTTACAACAAATGTAATTTTATTATCTTTCCATTCATCATCATAAGTAATAGTTTCTTCAGTCAAGCCATTTGTAACAAACACATCCTCCTTATTTCCTTTATAGAATATTTCTAATTTATCGCCAATTTCCACGTTAATTTTATCAGTATGTGCTAATACATCGGCACCATACCATAAAGCATTCTTGCCATTAACATCTTTTTTATAATTTTCTTTTCCATCATTTGATAATATTTTAATACTTGAGAATATTTCTTCAGCAGAATAGTTTCCACTATTAGGTCTAGTACCAACATAATCAATAATAATTTGATGGCCTTTTAGATAAATAGTAAATGGTATTTTATCTAGAGATTTCCATGAACTATGAGAACGAATAACATTATTAAACCCTGAATCAAAAGTATCAATTTTAATGTATTTAATTTCATAACTAGTTGTATCGTTTGATTTAACTAAAACATAGCAATTATCATAATCATATAAATTATTAGTTTTCGGTAATCCCACTTTATAAATGCCGATTGGTAAATCATTTATGGTTACATCATCATCAGTTAATTTAATAGTTTTAGTTGTTTTACTATCACTAATTGTTAGAATTTTGCCCTTTATTTCGTTAAAATCATCTATTTGAATATGTAAGGTTACACTACCTTTTAAATAAGTTTCATATAATTCGTCGCGTGATACAACATCGTAATTACCAGGATTATCAAATTGTTCTTTTAATTTTGATGCTTGATCTTTTCCAACTACATCTTGTAAATAATATAGTGGTGTAGCATTACTTTGTTTTAATTTTTCTTTAACATCATCTGATATCGTAACTTGCCATGCTTCAAAATATGGAGTTACATCAACATTATATTTTTCTTGCAAAGCAAGTGCCCACGTATCAAGAGTAGATAATCTTTTATTTTCTGTAAAATAAACTTTACGATAATATTGATTAATATAAGCATAAGCTTCTTGGTAACCATGATGTCCATCTGTTGTATCTAAGCCTTCAAAGTAATCTAAAAGATTAACAAAGGTATAAAGCATACCTGCTACTCCAACGTTTGTGCCCTTTTTATCATCATAATCATCAAACACTTTATCTCTTAATTTATTATAATCTGATTCTTTTTTTACTTTTTCTAGCCAATTATCCCGGGTTCTTGCTTGATAAATATCATCCCATCTATGATTATTTATATAATAACTGAAAAAGTTTACACCAACCTCTGTTAATTTCCATAATCCAGTGTTATCTCCAACATCTCCTTGATAACCATGTCCTGTTTCATGTAGCATTCCCCATGAGCGATCAAACATAGCCCATACAGAAGTACTATTTGCTCCGATACAATCACCACCATAGTAAGCAGCTCCAGGCCCATTGTTATTAGCACGCATAAAGAATTTAGTTTTAATATTTTGATTCCAATAATAATCTGGAGTATAAGAGATACCAATTAATTCATCATATGCTGCAGTAACATTATCCCAATAAGAAAGCCATTGTTCTAAATCATCAGTAAAAGAATCATAAGTATTCTTATTATTAGCATTATCTCCTTGTGTTCTTAATAACTTATCATGATCAGAATAAGGAACTAAAGCCATAATTGACCAACCATCAATAATAGCATAATTTCCTGTATCTTTTTCCCATTCATCAAAGAAAATTTTCTCATAATCTTTACCATCGCCTTGATGATAATAATGTAATCTTCTAACATTTTTATCGTCAGTATCCCATTTTACTTCATAAATAACTTGCTTAGGTTCAGCATCTTGATATAAAGTCCTAACTGTTGGTGTAGCAACAAATAATTTAGTAAATTCTTCTTCCGTTAAAGAACGATAATCTTTGTTATTAGCATTTACTTTATCCTCAGTTTCATTATAAGCTTTGAGTCTTGTCGTATCTACTTCATTTTTAATTGTTACCCAACCATCATCGCCAGTACTTACTTTTTTTAAACTATCATATACACTTCCATTATAATCTTTATTAGGTTCAGTTCTATCATCATTATTATAAAGTGATACAGTTAAACCTACATCATCACTACCACTAATCTTACGCATTTGAATTTCGCCACCAACATCAAGAAAAACACCAACCATTTGTCGATCATGATTATTACCACGAGTAT
>CAZQAO010000021.1:2341-16679 GCA_964591225.1 uncultured Muribaculaceae bacterium
CCAACATCAAGAAAAACACCAACCATTTGTCGATCATGATTATTACCACGAGTATAACCTAAATCATTTAAATGTTGAACAGATGGTAAAGTGTACATTAATTTTGATAAACGAATTTCATGAGTATTTTCCTTAACATGAACAGGTACATCAATAGTAGAAGTATTTTTATGACTATCAGTTACTGTATATGTAACTTTGTAATCTCCAGCTTTTAATGCTTCTCCTTTTAAAAGTTTTTCTTCAGTTGATTCCATTTTAATTTCTTGAGTTAAATCTTCATCTTCATTATCACGAGCAAACATTCTAAATCTAGCATCATGTTTTAAATCAACTATAGTATTTTCAGGAACAGTAATCTCACTGGTACCATAAAATACTGGTTTATTTTTTTCACTAATATAATCAATCTTCGGTTTATAATCATCTTCACTATTACCAATGGCACGAGCAATATAAAATTTAGGAACAATAAGAGCAAAAGCAAAGGCGATAACAAACAAAAAACGAAAGGTTTTACTTAAAACTTCTTTTAAGGTTTCCATGTATGCACCTCCTTGATTAGTATCTTCTTTGATTGTATCATATCAAAAATATGATTATAAATCTACTATCTTCTTTACAAATTTTAACATATTATTTACATTAATATTTAGTTTATTCTTAATATTTAAAAATATAAATAAAAAAAGTCCATAATATTATAATTATGAACTTATTTATAAAACTCTTTTTATATGAGTTTAAATACTAAATGGCGCCCGATGTAGGACTCGAACCTACGACCTAACGGTTAACAGCCGTGCGCTCTACCGGCTGAGCTAATCGGGCACGACATAACTAGATTATATATTATATTTGTATGTATTGTCAATTGTTTTATACCAAATTCATGAAATAAACCGTTACCAATTATATTTACTTACATAGTTTATAAATGGTGACTACTTATGCTTTTACTAATTAATGCTTTAGGAGCAAGTTTAGATGGATTAATAATTGGCATTAGTTTAAAACTAGCTAAGACTAAAATAACTTTTTCTAACTACTTACTTATTGCTTTAACTAATACTTTAATTTATACCAGTATTATTTTATTATATACGAAATTTTCTTTAAAATTAATAACACCTTTAGTTATTAGTGTTTTTTATTTATATTTAGCTTGGCATACATATCATGAAAAAAATTCTCCCAATATTAAAAGTTTATCAATTAAACAATCTATATTCTTAGCTATTATTCATGCTTTGGATGGCAGTATTATTGCTTTAAATTTTGTCTATGATTATCCCTTATTCCTAATTATTTTTATCTTTGCATTTTTTTCAATCTTTTGCTTAGTTTTGGGATATTTACTAGCTAAACATATTAAATTAAGTAAAAATAGTAATAAAGTTAGTGCCTTATTATTTATTCTACTGGCAATTCTAAATTATTTTCTTTAATATAATCTTCATAGTCTGTTAAAACTTTTAATAATTCGGCACTAGTTTTACAAGTACATACTTTTTCTTTGATTTCTTTAGATTTAGGCATTCCTTTTAAATAATATAAGATATTAGTTCTAATTTCTAAAAGAGCTACCCGTTCATTTTTATCTTGTTTTAGTAATTCAAAGTGCTTGCGCATCATAGCTATTTTTTCTAAATTAGATACTGTGGGTAGTTTTTTCTTATGGTCTAAATAATAGATACAGTCACGAACTAACCAAGGATTTCCTAGTAGCCCGCGCCCAATCATAACAGCATCACAATGAGTTTCTTCTAACATTTTTAATGCTAATTCGGGAGTTGTTACATCACCATTACCAATCACAGGAATATGAACATTTTCTTTGACCATTTTAATAATATTCCAGTCAGCTTTACCACTATAACCTTGACTTCTAGTACGGGGATGAACTGTGATAGCACTAGCTCCCGCTTTTTCAATAATTTTTGCCACTTCTACTGCATTAATACTTTCTTCATCCCAACCACTTCGGATTTTGACTGTAACGGGAACAGATACAGATTGAACTACTTTAGAAACAATTTCATGAATTTTTTGGGGATCTTTTAATAAGGCACTACCCGCTTGATTTTTTAAAGCTACTTTAGGAACAGGACAACCCATATTAATATCAATAATATCAGGATGCATTACTTTTTGAACTATTTGAGCGGAGGCCACAAAACTTTCGACATCACTACCAAATATTTGTTGAGCAATTGGTCTTTCATAATCAGTCATTTTTAACATATCCATCGTTTTTTGACTATTGTATACTAAAGCTTTATCACTTACCATTTCAGCAAAAATAAGCCCTGCTCCCATACTTTTAATAATCTTGCGATAACTACTATTAGAAAATCCAGCCATTGGGGCCATGACAATTTGATTTTTAATTTCAATATTACCTATTTTAAATGTCATAACATACCTCTTTATAAATTATGAGGAGAAATTTCTAATTCTTTTAAATGAGCTTGGAAAGTAATTATTGACAAAGTTTCTTGGTTTTCTAAAACTTTTTCTTGATAATCTATTTGTTCAAAATCATAATCATCTTTTGATAAAATAAGTTCTTTTTGATCTTGTTTTTGGGTTAATAATAAGCGTTCATTTAATGTATCATATAAGATGGCATAAGGACATATTCCTAGTGGGGAAGATGGTTCTAATATAATCTTATATAAGTAATGGTGATAATTTTTATTGAAATCGGAGACGAGAAATTTCTCACATTCTGTAATATCTAAACTAGTAGATATTAAATTACCTTGTGATAATAATGCTACTTGATCTTGTGCTGGTACGGAAACTACCCGATAAACAGTTTGAGGGGATGGTAAAATTATTTTATAAGTGGCATTTTCAATAATTTGTAAAGTTTGGCGCAAACTTTCTTTAAAACTATTTAAATTATCAAAAGCAATATTTTTGAAAACAGTTAGCTTGATAAATAAATTTTGGGGACTTTCGACCAAGGCTTTATATTGTTGATAAATGGTAGCTATTTCTTGTTCATTATTATCTAGAGCATTGATAGCTCGCCCTAACCTTGATTTATAAACTAATAAAGCATTTTGTTCTTCTTCAGTTAAATTTTTATATTGGGCGATTAATTTGTCATAAATCATAGTTCTATTTCCACTTCGTCCCCATTATTTAATAACGCCGCATTAGCATCATCAAAATCTAGATGTAATTCACAGTAACCATTTTCACTCACTTTTATTTTCGCATCTAAAGTACAAGATTTATCTCCAGCTACTTTAACTTTAACGGGATCACCATCTAAGACATTCCATTCTTTAGCTTCTTCACAATTTAAATGAAGATGACGTTCGGCTTGAATACAACCAAAGGGTAGAGTTACCCTACCTAAATCAGTACATAAAGTAATAGCTTCACTATTTTCTAAATCACCACTACGCCGGACAGGAGGATTTAACCCTAATAATTTTGCATCCGTCCGCGATATTTCCACTTGATTATAAGAACGCAAGGGTCCTAAAACCCGAACATTGTTTATTTCTCCCTTACTAGTTTTTAAAGTTAAGACTTGATTACTCGCAAATTCTCCTATTTGATGTAAGTCACTTTTTTTTGTTAATGGGGTAGAAAATAATTTATTATAGGTTTCTAAAGTTAAATGAACATGATGATTACTTATTCCTACCGTAACTTTTTTTGTCATATATACCCTCCTATTTGTTTCTTAATTTGTATTTTACCATAAAATTTGGTCATAATAAATGTAGGAGGTATTTTTTATGAATAAAAATTGTGATGACTGCAAAGATTCCAAACAAGGCCTAGCCTATATCGATGAAGAAACTGGTTTACTTTGTGTCAAGATTTTAGAAAAGTACGAAAAACCAAAAGGGAAAAAGACCTTAGTTCCGTATATTTGTACAACTTGTGGAACTGTCAATTGGAAATGTGTTGATCCCGATGAGAAATATGAATAAAAAAGGCAAGATCTAAAATAACTAGATTTTGTCTTTTATTATGCTAATATTTTTAACATTTTGGTCATTAAATTCTACTTTGAATAAATTTATATCATTAAAAGAACCATCAAATAATATTTCATCATGATAACTAAGAATTAAATGATCTTCTAAACTATATCCTTTTTCACACCAACATAGAAATAAACTAGTAAGAGCAGTAGCATGGGTAACTACTAATATTTCATTATCATCGCTCATTAATATTTCTTTAACAAAAGAAACCATCCGTTCTTTAACTTCTGTTAATGATTCGCCCTGTTCTAATTTAAAAGTAAAATCATGTTCTTGCATTCCTTTTAAATACCGATACTCGTTACATCCTAACTGACCTACTGTTCTTTCTTTTAAACGATTATCGAGTATTATATCAAGTTTCTTAGCTTC
The DNA here is from genome assembly GCA_964591225.1 of uncultured Muribaculaceae bacterium. GTDB lineage: Bacteria > Bacillota_I > Bacilli_A > RF39 > UBA660 > MGBC108787. The sequence continues at coordinate 6,730 of CAZQAO010000021.1, forward strand.
TGCTATATATTTACTAGTATTAACAGCACTTATGTAAGGTGATGAATAAATAGCTTCGATATGTTCTAATTCTTTTTGAAATTGGAGATTTTTGGCTACTTCTTCACCCTTTGTACTTAAAGGAGTTTTTGCTCTTGCTTCATTAAAAGTTGTTTCTTTAGGATAAATAATATTCGTCGGACTCATTAAATTATTACTTAAAAAATAAATTGTTTTCACCTTAAAAAATCCTTCCTATAATGCCATAAGAGACAAGTAACATAATTATTCCTGCCATTACTACTCCTAAAATGGCAGCGATTAAACTTTTCTTTTTATCCATATTTAGTAAAGCAGCGATTAAGCATCCCATCCAAGCTCCTGTACCAGGAAGAGGAACACCAATAAATAAGAATAAGCCAATATATTTTAAATTTTCAATCTTTTCTTTCTTCGAATTAGCTTTATCTTCACACCAAGCTACTATCTTCCCCAAAAAACCATGATTGCGCATTTTTCTAAAAATAGGATTAATAAACCATAAAATAAACGGAATAGGAATAATATTACCAATAAAACAAATTAAAAAACTTTGCCACATCGGAAGATTAAGTAAACTAGCAGCGATTAGGCCACCCCGTAGTTCTAAAATAGGAAACATAGACAAAATAAAAACAATAAGATACTTACCTAGTAAACTACTCGTTACTCCTCCAAATAAACCCACAAAAAAATTAGCTAATTTTTGAGTCATAAATTCATCTCCTATAAAACATAATGTTATCTTCTAGGATAATATTAACATATAATCATTAAAAAAAGAAGAAAGGATATTTTCTTCTTATTTTACTTATCTCTTAAAATAGCTTTATGAACACTAGTTACTTGATTTATAATTTCATTAAAGACTGCCATAACTTCTTTTTCTTCTAAAGTTCTCGTATTGTCTTTAAAAATTAATTTATAAGCAATTGATTTTTTACCGGCACTGATATTAGGATAAATATCAAATACTTCTACAGAATCAAGTATTCTCTTGCCATTTTTACAAATAGTATTTTTAATAGTTTCACTATCAAGTGTCTCATCAACAATAAAAGCAACATCTTTTTCAATTAATGGATACTTACTAGCTTCTTTATATTTAATTGGTTTTACTTCTCTTTCATATAATTCTTTCATGGATAATTCACAGACATAAATATCATCTTTTTTAATACTAGGATGAATTCGTCCCATGATACCAATTCGTTTTTGATCTAAATAAATACCCGCACAAATACCAGGATGTAAAGAAGCAATTGCTTCTTTTTTAAACGTATAACGATTTTTAAATCCTAAATAATCTAAAAGATTTTCCACAATACCTTTAACTAGATAAAAATCTACTTTAACTATATTTTTTTGCCAACTATTTATAATATAATTACCTTTCATTAAGAATGCTACTTTGGCTTCTTCTTGGTAGTCAGCATCATAAGTTTTAGCGATTTCATAAATCATAATATCTTTAACATGACGGGCTTTATTATAATCGTAGACATTTAATAATGATGGTAAAATAGAAGTTCTTAATATGGATTTATCACTACTCATTGGATTAGGAAGATGTAATTGTTTTTTTTGATCATATTGAAATAAGGCGGCCATTTCTGGACTTACTAACGTATAAGTTTTACATTCATTTAAAGATAGTAATCGTAATCTTTTACTAATTTCTTTGCGAATTTTAACATCTCCCACATATTGTCCTAAACGCGTAGAACTTACGGGAAGCGTTGAAACTAAGTTGTGATAACCATATAAACGCCCAATTTCTTCCGCAATATCATTGACATTAGGATCAATATCTAATCTTCTTTCCGGTATAGTTACCACAAAAGCACCATTTTTTTCTTCATAAGCAAAATCTAATCGCGAAAGTTCTACTTTGACATCTTCATCTTGTAATTCGATTCCTAAAATCTTATTAATATCAGCTGTTTTAAAAGTTACTATTTTGGGCGTTTTATCTACCTCATCATGTTTTAATATACCCCCAACAATTTTGGCATCAGCATACTTTTCTAATAGATGACACGCTCTATCCATCGCATAATTGGTATAAAGATAACTTAAACCTTTACCATAACGAATAGAAGCTTCACTTTTTAAATTTAATCTTTGGGCGGTATTACGAATACTAGTGGCATCAAAGATAGCACTTTCAATAACGATATCTTTCGTACTTGGCAAAACATCTGTATTTTCGCCCCCCATGACACCAGCAATACAAACTGGTTTTTCCCCATCTGTAATAACAATATCATTACTAGTTAACACCCGTTTTTGGCTATCTAATGTAGTAATACCTTCTTTATCCTTAGCATCACGGACAACAATTTTATTACCTAATCTTTCTTTATCAAAGAAATGAAGAGGTTGACCAAATTCTAACATCACATAATTAGAAATATCGACAACATTGTTAATAGGTCGCATTCCAGCTGCTATTAGACGTTGTTTTATAAAATCGGGCGATTCTTTAATATGGACATCTTTGACCATTTTAGCTAAATAATAAGGGCATTTCTTCGTATTAACTTGTAAAGATATAAAATCATTAATATCTTCCTTGGCCTCTTGGTGTGTCAGAGGTGGTAACGTTACTTTTTTATTTAAAATACAAGCTATTTCATAAGCAAAACCAATATGATAATAACAATCATTATTCCGATGTTTATGAACATCTAACTCATATAAAACATCATTAGTTCCTAAATAAATATTGGCATCACTACCAACCGGAATAGCACTAGGTACTTCATGAATACCTTTATTATAATTTTCCTCAGTGTTTTCTTCTAGCCCGAGTTCAAATAAGGCACACAACATACCATTAGATTCTTGACCTCTAATAGTACCAGCTTTAATTTCTTTATTACCTGGTAGAATAGCCCCTGGTAAAGCCACAATTACTTTCATATGATCACGAACATTAGGAGCTCCACAAACAATTTGGATGGTTTTAGTACCAATATTAACTTGGCATAAATGTAAGTGATCACTATCAGGATGAAGAGTATTACTTTCTATTTGACCAATTACTAAATTAGGAATTCGTTTATCCACTACTTCTTCTATATTTACGCCCGCTTTAGTTATTTTAACTGCTAATTCGTGTAAGTCTTCTGATTCAATATCTACATAATCTTTAACCCAATTTAAACTAATCATTTTGATCTGCCTCCAATCGATCAAAAGTACTCACTTCTCGTAAATCAGTTTGATAAAAAGTGCGCACGTCTTTAATACCGTATTTTAACATGGCTAAACGTTCAGCTCCAAAGCCAAAAGCAAAACCAGTCCAAATATGGGGATCATAACCACAATTTTTTAAGACATTAGGATGGACAATGCCAGCTCCACTTACCGTAATCCAACCCGTATGCTTACATATTGAACAACCTTCTCCCTTACACGCAAAACAAGATACATCCATTTCGACAGAAGGTTCCGTAAATTGATAATAACTAGGACGTAATCTAATTTGGGTAGACTTACCAAATAATTTTTTAGCTACAATATCAAAAGTACCTTTTAAATCTGATAAACTAACATTTTTATCGACTAGTAAACCTTCAATTTGCATAAATTGATGAGAATGAGTAGCATCATCTTCATCGCGCCGATACGTTTTACCTGGACAAATCATCCGAATGGGTTGGTTGCCACCACTAGCTAACATCGTTCGTACTTGGACAGGGGATGTTTGACTGCGAAGAAGAATTTCATCATCTTTTAAATAAAAAGTATCTTGAGCATCTCGGGCGGGATGACCTTTAGGAATATTTAATAATTCAAAGTTATAGCGATCTTCTTCCACTTCAGGACCATCTACCACATCATAACCCATGGATAAAAATATTTCTTCCACTTCTTCAATAATTTTTTCTAATATATTCGGAGAACCTACTGGTATTTTAGTACTTGGTAACGTAATATCAATTTGTTCACTAGCTAATTTATGGTGAAGTTCTTCTTCTTCAAAATAAGTATTTTTTTGGGTAATAGCTTCATTTAAATCATTTTTTAACTGATTAATAATCATGCCATATTCTTTTTTTTCATCCGTAGTCATATTTTTTAATTGCATTAATAACTCATTTATCGGTCCTTTTTTACCTAAATAAGTTACTTTAATTTCATTTAATTCTTTTATACTTTGACAATTTAAAATCTTTTGTAATCCTTCTTTTTTTAAATCTTCAACTTGTTGTTTCATCTTTATATACCTTTCTTTTATAGAATTAAAAAAGTCCCTCTAACTATAAGGGACGAAAGGACTTAATTTCCGCGGTACCACCCAAATTCTAGAAAACTCTAGCACTTTGTTTAGATATAACGCATTCATTGCGGTTTAGCTCCAACGTGCGAAATTCTTTCTATTTTTTATCTTTAAATGTTTCCAGCCTAGCCATTTAATCTCTATAGTAGAAAAATAGAAATACTAAAACGTTTTCAGCGCTTTACTAAGGTATATTATAACATAAAATATTAAGGAATACTATTTTAATTTTGTAATTGAATCAAAATAATAATTATCATCGGCTTTTTTAAAAATATATTGATATTTATTTAACTTCTTCGCATTAGTTTCTAAATCATTTATGGTTACATTTTGAACAACTGGTTCATATAAATCATCAAAACTATAAAAACTCTCTTCATTAGCATCATAAATAGTAGCAGTTGTTAAAATATATAATTTATTATCTTCTTCATACATATCAGAAATATTTTCTAATATTTGTTTATTAGCACTACACTTATTATTATCAGCAACATATCTTTTTTTATCTTTATCATATTTAAATTGTAAACAATCATAAGTAAATGCTGTTTCTTTATAATTTTCTAAAGATCCAAATAACTTTTCAAAAGCTGCTTTCATAATATTTTCATCGACGGTTACATTAACCGTATTTGTTTTGATATTCTCTGGTTCTATTTGTTGATAAGCTAAATTTAGAAGATAAGCTGGCTTTATATCATTAACGTTATAATCTTTAATATATAGATAATAGGCACTAGCTTGATCAGCATTTAATTTGGTTTGGACAGTATTAAGTAAATAGCCATAATTATTAATATACCAATTTTTATCTTTGATAACTTCTTCTTTAACTTCTCCGGAAACAGAAGAATTACTAGAATCGACACAAGTACCATTCTTCTCACATTCACTTTTCATAAAATCAAAGTAGCGAGCATCATATAAACAATATCCAAAATAACCAACTAGAACTAGTAAGATAAGAATAAAGACATTCTTTTTAAATAATGAAAAACTACGATTTCTTAAAATTCTTTTTTCTTCCCGTTTCATCACATTTTCGACTTCTTCATCGATAGCTCGCATCATTTCTTGTTCTAAATCTTCTTTATATTGATTAACTTCTTTAGATAAAGTAGTTTTAATTTCTTTATTTAATTCAACTAAAACTTTATCTTTCATTTCTTTTACTATTTCTTTTTTTAATTCATTTTCTTCTTTTTTGGCCATTTTTCTTCACCTTTATGTCCTGTATTATAGCACTTTTTTCCAAGAAAAAAAGCCTTATTAATAATTTTCGGCTTTTAATTCCATAAAACTTTGCGGATGCTTACAAACTGGGCAAACACTTGGAGCTGTTTTACCAACGGTAATATGACCACAATTTCGACAAATCCAAACTTTTTCTTCGCCTTTTTGAAAGACTAAATTATCTTCTATATTTTCGACTAATTTCATATATCTTTCTTCATGATGACGTTCAATTTCTCCTACCATTTCGAAAAGTTGCGCAATTTCCGTAAATCCCTCTTCTTTGGCTGTAGCAGCGAATTCTTTGTACATTTCCGTCCATTCATAGTTTTCCCCACTAGCAGCATCTTTTAAATTCGTTAAAGTATCAGGAACATCACCATCATGTAAGGCTTTAAACCATAGTTTAGCATGTTCTTTTTCATTATTAGCAGTTTCTTCAAATATAGCTGCTATTTGTTCATAACCATCTTTCTTCGCTTTGGAGGCATAATAAGTATATTTATTTCTGGCTTGACTTTCACCTGCAAAAGCAGCCATTAAATTACTTTCAGTTTTACTTCCTTTTAATTCCATAAAAACACCCACTTTCTAAGTATTATTATACAAGAAAAAATATTCAAATGGCAATTACCAAATTTTTATTTTTCATATTTATTGACGATTTGATTTAAATGCATCATTTGTCTATCTAATTCTTTAATAATTAAGGCATTTTCATACATTTTTACTTTCACTTCTTCAGGTATTTCTTTGGAAAACTTATATTGAATTTTATGGTCTAAAGTGGCCCAAAAATCCATGGCAATCGTCCTAATTTGAATTTCAGCTTCCACATATAACACATGATCAATTAAATGAACTGGTACTAAAACATTTAAATGATAAGATATATAACCAGTCTTTTTAGGATCTTCTATATAATCTTCTTGTTTAATAACAATTAAATTCTGAGAATTTTTAATAATAGTAACAATATCATATACATCACTTAAAAAAGAAACAACTATTCTTAAACCAACCCCATCATGAATATTTTTAAAAACTTGATCAGGAGTATAACTACAATTTTTCTTTTGTAACTTTTTCTTAATACTTTCCTCTGACTTAATACGCGATTTTACATGTTCTACGGGATTATAGCCATGAGTAAACACAAACTCATCTACTAAAATACTAATCTCGGTTTCTAAGACTTTTTTAGCAAAATTATATTTTAAAAATAACTCTTCCATCGTTTTCATAAAATCCTCTTTCTAAGGTTAAAAAAGGAAGCATCTTGCTTCCACTACATTTGTTCTTTTAACAACTTGGTTAATTGAATTAACAACTCCGAATCAGTTACTTTTGTAACATAGGTATCTATTCCCTCTAACTCTTCTAAGAAAATAGCCACATTATTAGACTCTATCTCTTTCTTTTCATCAACACCCATGGTTAAAAAATATTTCTTTCCTAAATAAATGGTTTCATTTAGAACTACATATCTTTCATTATTAGATAACGTAATAATTGTATTAACTTCTAAGCCCATTATAACACCCCATCACTAAATAATTGATCGACATCAGTATAATCATCATCTTGGTAATCTGCTACTAAAAATGGATTTTCTTCTGGTTCTTTAGATTTAGTATCAGCAATTGGTTCCACAGCCACTACTTTTAAACGTTCTGATTTCGGCTCTTCATTTGCCATTTCAATATCAAAATCAGGTAGTTCTTGCATTACTTCATCTTCAAAAGTTGGCAAATTATCAACTGGTTCAGTAATAACTGGGGTATCATCAATTTCTTCTAAATTATTTAAGTCATTCATAAGCGAATCTTCTAAATCATAATCGATATCTATTGGATCAGTAACTAGTTCTTCCTCTTCGTTTACTTTTTGAGTTGGTTCATCATCCACATCAATGGTTCCTAAATACATTTCAATTTCATCAAATATTTCATTAGGAGTAGTCGTATACTTTTGACGATGTTTAACAGATTTTACCATTTCATCTAATTCTTTTAATTTACGTTTATCGCTTTCGATAGCTAAAACATCCTTAGTTTTACTTGTATTACTTGTTAATTTGGTCAATAAACTAATTTCTTCTTGTAATTCCCTAATATATTTTTCATAAGCAGGAATATCTTTTTTTTCTAATTCACTGGCTTTATGAATTAATTCTTTTTGATTTTTCTTATAACTAGAAATTATTTGTTTAACAGTAGCCAAATCCTTTTTCTTTTTTTCAAAAGCGGCACTTAAAACCGCCCGTCTTTTAGGAGTTTTTTCTTCTTCACTAGCCATTACTTGTTCATAATCGTCAATATTTTTTTCTAATTCTAAAGCTAAATCTTGAGCTTCTTCTAAACGATTAGATAATTCTTGAAAATCAGTAGTATCTAACCGATTAATCTCTTCTTTTAACAACCGAATTTTATCTTCCGTATTAGCTATTTCAATATTTAAATATTCAATCCGATTCGTAACAATCTTAGAATCTTTACCAGTATAATCTTTAGAATCAATCAAAGCAGCAAACTCATCGCGATTAGTACTGGCAGTATCTAACTCATCTTGTAAAATTCTACTTAAATCAGCACTATTAGGAATATCCATAAATGGTTTAGATTTGACAATCGTTACTAATTCCTTAATTTTAGATAAGGCACTCGTACGATCATCTTCATCAATTAATTCTTTAGCTTCACTAGCAATAATACCAGGATCAGTAATAATTTCGATTCTTCTTTTATCTAAAGAAGATAATTGCTTTTGAATTTCTTCAGTTCTTTTGCGATCGATTTCTTTTAAATCTTCATCGACATAAGAAGAGGGATTCATTAAACTAGATTTAATCTCGGAAAGTCGTTTTTCGTCACTCTCTAACTTAGCAGCCATTTCATCTTTAGCTAAAGTTAAGTAATTTAATTTTTCTAATAATTCAGTATGCGTTTTCTCTTTTTCAGCAATTAAAGATTCATTTTCTTTTTTCTTATGTTTTTCTTCTTCTAAAACACTTTTATAATTTCCTTTAGCTTCTTTTTCTTTTAAAGAATTTATTCTATCTTCCAGAGAATCAATATATTCATTACTAGAATCTAATTCATGTTTTAAATAAAGAATAGATGTATGCAAATCTTCTTCTTCTTTAGTGGCAGTAGCAATTTGATTTTCTAAATCTTTGATAGATTTATTTTGCTTTTTTATTTTGGCCTCTAAGCTTACTTTAATATTTTCATCAACTAATTTATCACTAGATTTAAAATATTTATTTTCAACATGGTTTGTTAAAAGAGAAAGTTCATTTTTCAAACGACTACTTTCTTTTTCAATTTCTTTTAATTCTGCTTGTAAAGTGTCTATATTTACTGATGCTCCAGCCATTTCGACCAAAACATCTATTTTTTTCAAAATATCTGCTTGCATACTAGCACTTCCTTTATTCTTTTTTACTATTATCATCATATCATAACCCTTTTTAATTTGCAATAAAGACAGTTATTCAACTAAAACTTTGAATTGAAGACTAGCCAATCAGGAAGCGGGGACGAACACCAAACTGAGTACCCGCGCTGCCGTCGGAGGCTGCATTGCCACTGCTACCAACATTTGCGAAAACGGTCGATGTTGCTACATCTTTAAGCCAGTATTGAAATTGTTTACCTCCATATGAATTAATAAATTCAGGTTTTAATCTAAATATGGCATATTGTCTATTATCTATTCCGGTATCATACATACTTGATGATGTTACTATTCCTCCATATACATTCATCTCACTCATTAAATCCAATTTCCTTGGATACCATCCCCAGTTTGAACTGGCTCCTGTTGCAGAACCATATCGATTGGTTAAAGTTTCAGTCATTTTATTTGTTAGCAAGTTTGAGTATTCGAGGACATGATCTGTAAAATCGGGTTCGATATATTGGTCATATATTTCATGCAATGTACTTCCTGCTGCACCTAGACCTGTTTCATCTTTTGGAAGCTTTGTACAATCTCCATTTCCATCTGTAGCTGTAGTTCTATCAACCGCTTTGACCATTTCACTCCCTGCATAGCCACATGTAGTTACATTTGATGAATTCATTGGTGCTGTTGTTAATGGTTTGGCTGGAATTATGGTTAAATGATGACTTGTTACTCCACCATTACTTCCTGTGTACATATAATTGTCTATATCTGCTATTAACCAGATAACACCTGGATGTTCTTGATTTGTACTTTCTATGTAATCTCCAACATAGATATCGTCGAATTGACCACTACTTATAGAATCATAAAATTTTGAATCTGCTGTTAGCTTTTTCCCTCTATACGTATTTTATTGCAAAGAAAAAAGAGGTATTTCCTCTATTCTAATTATCATCTCTATTACCAAACATAAGAATTAATCTAATTAATTCTA
>CAZQAO010000022.1:0-15178 GCA_964591225.1 uncultured Muribaculaceae bacterium
TAACGAAAATAGATAAATATAAATAAAGCAAGGATAATACAGTAAATAGAGAATTTCCATAGTTTACCTTTTTTAACTAGTTCACTTAACCAGCGATAACTAAAGTAAGTAACAATTAAAGATGCAATCATTCCTAAACAGTAAGGTAGTATTAAGCTAGTACTAGTTGGAGTATTGATAAAATCTAATACTCCTAAACCCATAGAAGCAATACTTACTGGAAAATATAACATAAAGGTATATTTTAAAGCTGTCTCCCGACTTAAACCACATAGTAAACAAGCCACTAAAACTGTCCCACTTCGACTTATACCAGGACATAATGCTATTACTTGTAAAAGACCAATAATTAAAGCATCTTTAACAGTTATATCTTGATCTTTTTTGGTACCATTTTTATTTCTAATTAAAAATAATGAAATGGCAGTTATGAGAAAGGCGAGACCTAATAATTTCATATTGGTAAAAGCACTTTCAATTTTATCTTTAAATAAAATACCAGCGATTCCCACCGGAATACTACTAATTAAAATCATTAAGCAGTATTTAAAATTAACTTTATTATCACTTCTTTTTGCTTTATTAAAAATATATGTAAAAAAGGAACGGATTAGTTTAATAATATCTGGCAAGAAAATGTAAAGTATAGCTAAGAAAGAACCAAAGTTGACAAAGATTTCGAAATTTAAATCATCGAGTAAACTAGTATTAAATATTTGTTTAAATAAGAGAATATGGCCACTTGAAGATATTGGTAAAGGCTCTGTAAAGCCTTGTAAAATTCCTAATAAAATGTAAATAAGATAACGCATATTTTATCACCTAATTAATTATATAATAAATTTCTAATTTAAGAAATAAAATGTTACAAAGGAGATAACATGCATTATTTAGGTATTTTTTTAGGTGTAATATTAAGTAGTATCGGCCTTAATTTTATTATTTTGTATATGAATTTATTCTCTTTTGGGTATAGTTTTTTAGAATATGTTTACTTTATTAGTAAAAGGCTGGAATGTTTATTATTTTTAATTGGACTAGTTCTTATATTATTTTCAATGAGAGGGTGGATAAAAAGTGTATTATTATTACGACATACTACTAAACTTTCAAGAAGATGAAAATTTATATGAATTTTATGAATGGGAAGAAACTGATGATATAGATTTTATTAAAAAGATTCCCTTATTTCGTGTTAATGAAGCAACTTTTAGAGATTTATTAAAGTATAAAGTTAAATTTAATCAAAGTTTTTTAAATGAAGTTAAAAATAAAACTATTTTAAAATCTTCACCCAAAATGTTAAAACATACTTTTGTAGTTAGTGATGGTAAAAATGCTTTGGCTTTAGAACTGAATGAAGAGGGTGAAGTTATCAGTCGGAGTCATTTGTTACTAGCTGATGAAATTAATTTAAATGAAATTCTGTTTACTATGAAAGAAACTAAGTTAACTTACGAAATATTAGAAAAGTATAAAAAAAGAAATCAAATTCGTCAGGTGGAAAGAATGAAGAATTTGATTAATTGTGAAATTAATACGTTATGTGCATCTAAGAATATGAGTAAATTAAAGTATTTATATTATGAATGGTTTAATACTTATAGTGATGATTTAGAAGCCATAGTTAAAAAGATGAAAAAAGAATTAAAGACAACTTTCGATGATAATCAAAAACGAATTTTTGAATTAATAAAAAAAAGTTATCATAAAGTCCTTTAAATACGACCTAATCCTACTTTTTTTAATACTTCGTGATATTTTTGTGCCGCTAATTTATTTACTTTATCTCGTCCCTTATCTAAAACTTCATCAACAATACCCGAATTTATAATCGTTTGGTATTTTTTTTGAATTGTCATAAGAGTATCTACTACTAAATCTGCTACTTCTTTTTTAAAGTTACCATAATTATAGTCTTGAAATTTCTTTTCGACTTCTTTGATAGGTTGTTTACTTAATGCTGAATAAATAGTTAGTAAATTAGATATACCGGGTTTGTTTTCTATGTCATAGTAAATTTTATTATCGCTATCAGTTACGGCGGCCATGATTTTTTTCCTGATATCTGCTTCACTATCTAAAAGTAAAATAATACCTTTTACATCCTCACTTGATTTACTCATTTTTTTAGTAGGATGTTGTAAATCCATGATTTTGGCACCAACAGGGGGAATTAAAGGCTCGGGGATAACAAACGTTTTTCCATATTTATTATTAAAACGCATCGCAATATCGCGGGCTAGTTCTACATGTTGTTTTTGATCAATTCCCGTTGGCACGTAATTAGCATCATATAAAAGAATATCCGCGGCCATTAGAATAGGATAAGTAAATAAACCGACACTAACATTTTCGCCTTTGCTACTTTTATCTTTATATTGGGTCATACGACTAGCTTCACCCATATAGGTATTACATTCTAAAATCCAGGAAAGATTAGCATGATATAAATTTTCGGATTGAATATAAATCGTATTTTTATCGGGATCAATTCCACAAGCTAAATAAAGGGCGACATTTTTTTTAATTCTTTCCTTTAATTCTTTGGGATCTTGGTTAACGGTAATGGCATGTAAATCTGGAACAAACATAAACGAATCAAATTTATTTTGATTTTCTACACTTTGGCTGATGCCCCCGATTAAACTTCCTAAAGTTAATTCCCCACTTGGTTTTAAACCAGTTAATAATCGTTTCATTACATATTCGCCTCGTAAATATTTTAACATAATATGAATATTTTGGAAATAATGGAGAACACTACAAGTAAAGGAGTGTTAAAAAAATGAAAAAATTAATGGTCTTTTTAATTGCTTTAATAGGAATCGTAGGATGTGCTTGCACCATGAGTAAAGCTAGTGATGCGGTGAAAGATTATTTAGGAAAATATAATAATCAAGATCCTGAAATACTTACTGAGTTAGATTCACTAGTTAAATCAGAAAATTTGACCGACGATTTAAGTGACAAATACAAAGAAATTATGAAAAAACAATATACTGATTTAAAATATGAAATTGTCGATGAAACTTATAATGGTGATGAAGCTACAGTTACGACGAAAATAACAGTTTATGATTTATATAAAGCTCAACAAAATGCTGCTAAATATAAAGATGAACACGAAGAAGAATTTCAAGATGATAACAAAGTATACGATGCGGTTAAATTTTTAGAATATAAGTTAGATGAAATGAAAAAGTCTGATGATACCGTCGAGTATACTATTGATTTTAAAGTAATTAAAAAAGATGGTAAGTGGACAGTTGATCAATTAAGTACTGAAGATTTAGAAAAAATTCACGGAATTTATAATTATAGTAATGACTAAGGACTAAAAGAGTCCTTTTTTTCATACATTTTTTTAGGTGAATTTATGAAAAAGTTACTATTAATTCTTTTTTTGTTACCAGTTTCAGTATCAGCTTATAGTGCGCGAAACTTAATTGCAATGGATATGGATACGAAACGAATTCTTTATGGCGAAAAGATTCATGATGAGCATTTAATTGCTAGTATTACTAAGATTATGACAGCAGTAGTAGCTTTAGAATTAGGCAATTTAGATGATGATGTAACTGCTTCGAAAACTATTTTAAAATCTTTTGGTAGTTCTATTTATATGGAAGTAGGGGAAACTTTAAAGTTAAAAGATTTACTTTATGGGTTAATGTTACGAAGTGGTAATGATGCGGCCTTATTAATTAGTGAACATGTAGGTGGTAGTGTTAATGATTTCGTTAAATTAATGAATAATAAAGCCAAAGAATTGGGTATGAAAGATACAACATTTTATAATCCTCATGGGTTAGAAGTAGATGGTAAAGGTAATCTTTCGAGTGCTTATGATATGGCTCTGCTTACTAGTTATGCTATGGAAAATAAAACTTATCGCCAAATTGTGGGTACCAAAAACTATGTAACTAAATCCGATAAAAAAAGTTATAGTTGGAAGAATAAAAATAAATTATTGACTACTTATAAATATACAACAGGGGGCAAAACTGGTTATACAGATAAAGCCCGCAGAACACTAGTTTCGACAGCTAGCAATGACAACCGAAATATCGTTATAGTTTCTCTAAATGATCCCGATGATTGGCATGATCATACTTCGCTTTACGAAACTATTTTTAAAGAATATCAAAATCAAAAGATTTTAGATCAAGGTCCTTTTAAGGTCGCCAATGAAACTTATTATCAAAATGATGAATTATATTTAAAAAATGATGAATATGTTTTATTAAAAAAGGGGGAAGAAAAAGATATCAATTTAAATATTCAGTTAGATAAATTACCTCGATATCAAGATCAAGAAAAAGTGGGAACAATTACCATTAATTTAAAAGATACCCCATTAAAAACGGTTGATATTTATGTGCATAAAGCTAAGTCTAAAAAACAAGCTAATTTCTGGCAAAAGATAATGGGATGGTTTAAACATGATTAATAAGTTATGGGCAGCATTTATTTTAGTAGGGATATTTTTTACGTTATTAACAGGACGTCTAGATTCATTAAATGATACCATTTTAACTAGTGCGAAAAGTGGTATCGATTTGGTTTTAGATTTATTGCCAGTCTTAGTTTTATGGTCCGGAATTATGAAAATTGCTGAGAAAAGTGGCTTATTACAAGTAGTAGCACGCATTTTTGCTCCTATTTTAAAAAAATTATTTCCTTCTTTAAAGAAAGATAGTAAAGCTTTAGGTTATATTACTTCGAATATTGCTGCTAATGCTTTGGGATTAGGTAGTGCGGCGACGCCATTTGGTTTAAAAGCTATGGAAGAAATGCAAAAAGAAAATGATAAAAAAGATACTGCTAGTGATGCTATGATAACTTTTTTAGTATTAAATACTAGTGGTGTTACGATTATTCCAACTACAGTTATTGCTTTACGTTTAATGTATAAAAGTGCCAACCCCGAAGAAATTATATTGCCATCTATTTTAGCTACTATTTGTTCTAGTGTAGCAGGTTTATTATTAGATTATTTTAGGAGGAGAAAACGACCATGAGTTTTATATCTAAGCTAATAATTCCTATTTTTGTCGTTGTTACTATTATTTATGGTTTAAAAAAAAGAGTCGCTATTTATGATACTTTTTTAGAGGGAGCTAAAGAAGGCCTTATTACGGCATTTAAAATTTGTCCCTCCGTTTTAGCTATGGTTTTTGCCGTTAATATCCTTTTGAACAGCCATATAATAGAAGTAGGATTCCAATTTTTAAAACCTTTTTTAAATATCTTAAATATTCCTTTAGCTATTCTTCCGATGGCTATAGTAAGACCGATATCAGGAACAGCTTCTCTAGCTATTATGAATGAGATATTTACTAATTTTGGTCCCGATTCTTATATCGGCCGAATTGCTTCGGTTTTACAAGGGTGTACGGATACAACTATTTATGTTTTAGCTTTATATTTTGGGAGTGTTAAAATTAGCAAGACCAGATATGCTTTATCGACAGGTTTATTTGCGGATTTCATTGGAATCCTAGCTAGCTTTTTAATTGTCAAACTATTTTTTGGCTAATTTCTTGCATAAGAATTAGGAATTTGCTAAACTTAGTTTAGTATAGAATGAGGAATAGCATATGGTATATATCGAAAAAGTAGATCAACCTTTTAGTTCTTTTTACTTAGAATCCTTTTCTTATCTTATTGATGAACAATGCTTTCACGATGCCTTACACTTTGTTTACAATCATCACCAAATGTTTTTAAAAACAATTGAAATAGATCCTTTTAAATATCATAGTTATTCTTTTGGAACTTATTTAATAAAAAATGAACACCAAACTTGGTTAGGATATATTGAATTATATAATCAAGAATTTATTAATAACCAAAAAGATAAAATATTAGAATTAACTCTTCCTATTTTACAAAAACTAAAAGCCGAAGATGAAATGGTAAATACTTATTTACAAAGAGCTTATACGCAACCTTTAAAAGCTTACCAAGTGATGGAAATAGTTCATTATTTATTACAATTAGATTTTTATAATGACCAAAAAGAGGTATATTTAGAAAAAATTAGGGCAGAATTATATAATGAACCCGAGGAATTATACATTGATTTTGCTTTATATAATTCGGTAGCATTTTATCAAGAAGATATTGATTACTTATTAACTGAGTTTTTAAAATTATATCAAGAAGATGCGAGGAGCATAAAGGTTCCCATTATTATCAACCAAAATAATAATGAGGTAATTGTTTCGAAATTATGTAATGATCAAAATTCCCGGATTTTAGTAAAGAAAAAAGATAAAACAGGAACAAATGTTTGAAAAAAACTTGGTAAAAATTTGACTTTCGATTTTAATTGTGGTAGTATTAAAAACGTTCCGCAAAAAAGAGGTAGAGTTAAATGAAAAAATTACCGTCGATTAAGGCCTTAGTGGCCATAATGACGATTTTATTTGTTCACATCTTAACTACAGATAAAATAGATGGGAATAAAACAATTTATAATAGTGAAGTTTATCACATGAATGCTAGTGCACCAGAGAGTAAACTATTAAATAAAAAAGTGGTTACAAACGAACTATTAGCTCTTAATGAAGATAAAAGGGAAGTTGTAACCCCTATTGAGGTTCCAAAAGTCGTTTATAATGGAATGACCATGGAAGAATTAGGAGATAAACTGGAAAAAAGTTTAAAATCCACTTTAAAAGGATATGGTAATGTATTTGCTGAGTATTCTATTAAATATGAAGTAGATCCTTACTTAGCTCTGGCTATTGTTTTACATGAAACGGGATGTTCTTCCGGAAAATGTAGTACATTAGTAAGACAATGTTATAATATTGGAGGAATGAAAGGTAAACCAGGATGTGGAGGATCTTATAAAAGATTCCAATCCATGGATGAAGGAATTAAAGCCTTCTATAAAAATTTATCCAAAAATTATTATCAAAAAGGATTAACTACTCCAGAATCAATCGGAAAAAAATATGCGGAAAGTGAATCTTGGCCGTCAAGAATACGTTACTATATGAACATTATTGCCAAAGGATAGAAAGTGATTTCTATCTTTTTCTTGCCTTTTTTTATGAGTAAAGATATAATAGGTATATATAAAAGGGGATATGATTTATGGACAATAATGTAAATAACAATGGAAATCAAAATGTAACCGGGTCTACCCAAAATGGGATGAGTTCACCTAATACAGTAGAAAATCCGATAAATACACCAGTTGAAAATAATACACCAAACAATATTGGTGGCGAAGCAAATAAGGTAGTAGAGCAACCAGCTCCTTCTATGCCAATTAATAATACTACGACGTTTGAAACACTAGCTAATGCTAATCCCACTAATACGGCGAATACTCCTGCTACTCCAAGTGCCCCTACACCAAGCACTCCCGTAATGGAAACTATTCCGGATGCTGCCCCAAGTACACCTAGTACGCCGCCAACGAGTACTCCAAGTACTTCTAATGAAGTGCCTCCGGTAACACCTGAACCAACTGTTAATCCGGTACCACCGACCACTCCAACTTCAACACCAATTCCTGATAATTTTAATGCCGTACCAGTACCACCAACGATGCCAACAGAAGAACCTAAAAAGAAAAAAAGTAATAAAAAGACTTTGCTAGTTGTTTTAATTATCGTTTTAATTGCTGCTATTGGTTTTGGAGTTTATTATTTCTTACATAATGCTAATACGACAGTTACCAATGCTAATATTGCAACGAAAGATGTTCATTTAGAACTAGGAGAGGTCTTATCAACGGAATTAGATGATTATGCAACAATTACTGGGTATGACAAACAAAATTGTTCTTTAGATACCAGTGAAGTGGAAAGTGATAGTGTCGGTGCTTATTCTTATACCATCACTTGTGGAGCTAATTCCCAACAAGGTTCAGTAATAATTGATGATACTACTAAACCAGAGGTTCAAACGAAAACAACCACTTTAATGCCTAATGCTACTATTAAACCAGAAGATTTTATTGAAAGCTGTATCGATGCCTCATCTTGTGTTTATGCTTTTAGCGATGAAGCTACCGTTTTACAAAATGTTCAAAATATCGGCGAATATGATGTGGAATTAACAGTTACCGACGAATACGATAATACGACAATAGTAACTGCGAAGATGGTTATATCTAATGAAGCACCAGTGCGTTATTTAACTTGTCTAAGCCCTAGTGAAAACGTGGATGAAATCTATGCTACCTTGACAAATGAGTATAAATTTGGTATAACAAGTACTAACCAATTCTTTGATGTTACAGAGAAATCGAATTTTCATTTCGATGATAAAGAAGATTATAATAAAGTAGTAGAAGATTATGATCAAACTAAAGGAATTTATAATAAGATTGGTAAGGCTGTTTTCGATGATGTCAATCAATCTATTCAAATTACAGCTGCAAAAAGCTTACAAGAATTAGAGGGGGAATTAGGTAATCCTTTAAGCAATGATATGAATGCAATTCAAATGATTTTGACAATGAATAGTTATACTTGTGAATAAAGAATATTTTCTTCGATTAAATAAATAAATCTGAGGGGGTTTATGGTAATGAAAAGAAAACATGTAATTTTTACTGGTATCAGTATCTTAGTAGGAGTGGCTTTAGTCTTTGTTTTATATACAGTTATGGCTTCAACGCCAACTGAAAGTTATTATAAGACGACTAATCCACCAGAGTTTTATGGTTTAACTAAAGCAACTATTCAGGTAGGGGATGATTTTTCATTAAGAGACGTTCGTTACCGGTTGTTTGCCAAAGATTTTGAAGATGGTGATTTAACTGATAAAATAGTAGCTAGTTCGAATGTTAATACAAATGTAGCAGGTACTTATAATATCCATTATCAAGTAACTGATAGTCATAATAATACGACGACAAAAGATGTTCCAATTACAGTAGTAAATAATAAAAATCAAAATCGTTATTATGAACGAACTATGTATACTTTGCCATCAGTATGGAATATGGCTTTAGCAGGAACTAATCGGGGTAATAACGATGATCGTCAAATTCTAGGCTTTTATATGGAAGCCGGTTCTACGATGTATCTTAAAAGAGTAAGTGCTGATAAAGATTTAACAGTTACTTATTTAAATAATGATTCTGCAACAGAAAGTAGTTTTATTTTAAAAGCTGATAGTAATGAAAAACTAGCTATCAACTCTCCTTATAATGGCGTTCCTTTTGTTAAAACTTTATATGAAACAGATACTCCGGTCGTTATTGGTATTGAAATTGCTAATAATGAGAAGATTCATAAATTGCCATATTATTACTATCATGATAATGAACAAGCTTTCTTTACTTACTGGAAATCGCTTCCAAATAGTTATGGAGTTATTGATAATAAAAGTACAATGACTTTACTACCTTATGGCGATCAAGATAAATTAGTAAATTATTATGGCAATTGTCATCATAGTTTAGATGAATACTTAGAATACTGGGATGACGTAATGGATCAATATGATGAATTCTTAGGTTTAGAATATGATCCAATAGATCCTATTGACCAAAATGTTAAAACTAAATATTTCTTTAAAGCTAATGCCCATGGTGCCGGAGCAGCTTACTATGCTGGGGACCACGTCGGAATTAATTCTGCTAGTGCAGCTAGTTTATTTGAACAAAACTGGGGTGGTTTACACGAAGTAGGTCATGGTTATCAAGGTAGCTTAGGTTCAACCGGAATGGGCTTAGGAGAAGTTTCTAATAACATATTAGGTCACTATGTCCAAATGAATTATTATGACCAAATTTATGATTATCAAAACTATTGGTTAGGAAATGTCGCTGGAGTAGAACAAGCTTATAACGAAGAACGCCGAATGGGTATTCCGATGAATTCCTTAGAAGTTAAAGAAAGATTATATGTATTAATTAACTTATTAGATACTTATGATCCAAAACAAACTTATGCAGAAATTAATAAAATATGGCGTCGAGCTCGCCAAGAAGGTCGAACTTTAAATAACCAAGATGCTTATGTAGAAGCTTTCGCTTCTTTGTATAATGTTAATGTTATTCCTTACTTTGAATCATGGGGGGCTCCGGTACAAGATCGTTTAAAAAAAGAATTAGCTAACTTACCGGTCTTATCAACTCTAGGAGATATTGTTACTGATCCTACTCATGCGAGTGATGCTAAAAATGCATTAAATAAAGAAGGTATATTTAGTCTTGTTACTAATCAAGAAGTAGCTAGTTTAGGAATGACTAGCCATACTACGATGCAATTAAATATTGATAATATGAATGAAATAATGGGTAAAAAAGTAGTTGTAACCAACAATGAAAATTATACTCAAGAAATAATTATAACTGGTAATACTATTTCTTTATCAGATATTCCCATTGGGGCTTATGAAGTAATTTTACCAGTTCCTAAAACTAATATATATGAATATTCAAAGTACAATTATATTATGGTTAGTGATACCGATACTTTTTATACTTTTGATTATCTTAATAAAGTAGATTCCGTTAGTGATTTTCTAGCTTTAGATGACATTATTAAACTAAATGGGTTAGGAGATTGGACTTTTGCTCAAATTACATTTGACGATGGCAATATTAATATTAAGAATAATAGTGGTCAACCTCATTCTTACTTTAATGATAATTTATATGCGGAAATAAAAGTTTTAGATTTAGAAGGAACAGTTGTCTATCACCAAATTTATTTAGGTGACACTTCTTATTCTGCTAGTCAAGAAACCATTCCTTATGTTAATGGTTATAAAATTATCATTACTCATAAAGAAGCTCCTAGTCGGTTAAAAATAACTTCTCAATTCTTACAACAAGAAGAAAGTAATTTAACTAAGAATGATGACTCTGAAAATGTCTATATTATTGGTAAATATGGTTTATATCAAAATACTGAAGCCGAATCATATAATCACTATCAAGAAAAAATAGATAGTTATGCCCAAAAATTAACAGATACTTTATCAGAACAAGAAATCAGTCATAAAGAAGAGGCTATTCAAGAAAAAAGAGTTTTATATAATAGTATTATATATTTAAATGATCCCGAGAAAAGTCATTATTTAGAAAAATATCGTTATATATACAATGGTAGTGCTCCTATATTAGAGCAAGATATATATACTTATTCGCAAAATGATTTTATTAATTTTTATCTTTTAGATTTAGGATCAGATTTAGAAGATGGTAAATTCCAATTAACACCAGAAAACTTTAAATATCAAGAATTACCTTTAGATCAAACGAGTCGCCCAGCAGCTGGAATGCATATGTTAGCTTATGAATTAACTGATTCCGATGGTAATAAAACGAGTGGGGTTATTACCGTTCATATTTTAGAAGCGGCCGCTCCAGCTCTTCCAGAATCATCATTACCAAGTGGGGATTCATTAGTAGTTCAAAGTAAACCAACGCATTCTAGTCATCAAAGTACTTCTAGTAAAAATAATAATCATTATCAAAATAATAATACTACTCAAGTAGAGGATAGTGAGAATACTTTAGAACCAGATACGGGTGATAAACCTATAGAAGGGCAAGAATCTCCGACGAAAAAACCGACTCCAAGTAAACAAAAGCCTGAAGAAGAACAACCCGCTGAAGATATTGTCGAACAACAACCGAAAAAATGGATTGTCGTGGAAACAGTACTAGCTGTTTCATTAGTAGTAGGAATTATGGTTGCCAGTAAACAACTTAGAAAATAAGTTGTTTTTTTCTGCTTTTCACATATAGTTATCATGGAGGATATTATGAAACAGTTAAAAGTATATGTGTATGCGATTGCTAAAAACGAAAGTAAATATGTCGAAACGTATGTTAAAAGTATGAGTGAAGCCGATGGCATTTATGTCTTAGATACTGGTTCTACAGATGATACGGTCGATAAGTTAAAAAAATTAGGAGTACATGTTAAAAAAGAAATATTACAACCATTTCGGTTTGATGATGCCAGAAATCTTTCTTTAGCTATGGTTCCTAGTGATGCCGATATTTGTGTTTGTACCGATTTTGATGAAGAATTTGAAGCGGGATGGCGCGAAAAATTAGAAAAAGTATGGTTAGCCGAAAATCCTACTCGAGTTGAATATTTATATAACTGGAATTTTGATCAATATAATCATCCTGCTACTACTTTCTATATTTCCAAAATTCATAAAAGACACGCTTATTGTTGGTATCATCCTGTACATGAAGTATTAAAATGTTTACAAAAAACTGAAAAAAGTGTTATTGCAGAAGGTATTGTCTTAAATCATCATCAAGATTTTACGAAAAAAAGAAGTTCTTATCTCCCCTTATTAGAACTATCTGTTAAAGAAGATCCTACAGATGATCGCAATATGCATTATTTAGGCAGAGAATATATGTATTATGAACGCTATAATGAATGTATTGATACGTTAATAAAACATTTAAACTTAGAAACTAGTACGTGGAAAGATGAAAGAGCAGCTTCAATGCGTTTTATAGCTAGATCTTATCAAGGATTAAATCGTTTTGATGAAGCGAAGATGTGGTTAGAAAAAGCTATCAAAGAAGCTCCTTATTTACGGGAGGGATACGTCGAATTAGCTACTATTTATTATCATGAACAAAATTATACCCAAGCTTATAAATATTTAAAAGAAGCTAGTATGATTAAAACTAAACCTAAAACTTATATTAATGAAGAATTTAGCTGGAATGCCTATTTTTACGATTTATTTAGTGTCGTTTCCTTTCAAGTAGGGGACAAAACTGGGGCTTTAGAAAATGCTCGTATTGCTTTAGAAATGAATCCCGAAGAAGAAAGAATTAAAAAGAACTTAGAATGGATGCAAAATGAACAAAAAAAGTCTGAAAATTAATTTTTTTCAGGCTATTAATTTGGCATGAATTACTAAACGTTGATTTTCTCCGGTACAAGTAGATAAAGTTAATATTTTATCTCCCGGTTTAACTTCGACATTAAAATCAGTAATACTTCTTTTCGTAATTAAATTAACAAAATCAGTAAATTCTTGATCATTAGCAAAATAAGTTTTTAAATAATCTTTAGTTTTATCTACTTTATAAATAGAAAATATTTGATATTTCATACTTTCATAAATGGTATCAAAAGAAATAATTAAATTTTCTGAATTAGAATACCAATCTTTTTTATAAGCTTTAGTAAGAGAACCAAACATAACACTACTATAATACATATTATGACCATAAATAATTGTATTACTATCTAAATTATATAAAGAATTACGATAATCCATAAATATCCAGCCATTTTTATCTGATTCTTTATATAAATTATGTTTTAAATAATAATCATTATTATTAGTTTGAACTACGGGATAATCAACATTAGTATTATTTACTTTTAACCAGCCAATAACATCCGGATTAATAGCAAATAGAGAAGACAGATAAGTATTTTTAATAACATGATCTTCTTTTTCTTGTTCAGCTTCATTCGGATTAGTTTCTTCAATGGTCTTTTTAACATTTTCTTGAATTGACGTAACTTCATTCAAAGAAGCATAATTACTAATTCCTACATAACTAATAATACTTATTACAATAGCAATTAATAAAACTCCACATATTTTTAAAGTATTAACAATTACTTGTTGAAAAATATTACTTTTTAAATAATCTAAAGAATATACTAATTCAATTTTTAACTTATATTTTTTTAATTTATGATTTAATTTTTTTAAATAATCAATTGTTTTAATATCATGAATATTTTCATAGACTAAAATCTTAATATTTTTAATTTTATTTTTAATAAGCGTAGCTAAAATAGTTTCTAAATCTTTTTTATTAAATATATCTAAGTGAATAGTTTTTAAATATTTATTTAAATTACAAAAAGCAACAAAGTCATCTTCATCTTCCATTGTAAATTCTTTGGAAATATGAATATTCATTTTATAATAAATTTTAGAAAAATTAGTTAAATTATTACTTTGCATAAAATGGCTAGGATAAAAAATCTCATCCCGAGATTCTGAACGGATTCCGGCTTTATCTAATAATTCAATCATAAAGTTTTGAATATAATTAGCTTCTAAATAATTAATATATTTATTTTCAATTACTTTTTCATAGATAGCAAAAGGTAAAGTAGCATTTTCGCGAATACAAATTGCAGTAATATAAGAATTTTTCTTAAATAAATCAATTAATAATAAGCAAATTTCATTGGTTTCAAATACCGCCCGGTAGATATTTTTTTCAGCACATATCTCTTGGAGAAAAGCGGAAACCATCTTGGCATTTTCGACAATATAGGTTTCACTAAAAGTAAGTTCATTGTTAGAAATAATATTAGTATCGGATAAACTGGGGGAAAAAGCAGATTCTTTATAATAGAATTGAAGGGAATCTTGGCTGATACATATTTGAATTTTCTGCATTTTTTCACCACCATTTCTATTCTTACTTTATTATAATAACATATATTTACACAAATTTTAAAAAAATATGTAGATTTTATGAATTTTTATGCTATAATTAGGACATAATATAAGTAAAATAGAAAGAGGTATATCATGAAAAAAGTAATCGGATTAATCGCTTTAGCACTTATGATTATTTTGCCAACCAAAGTTTATGCTGATTATTCATTTGAATTTAAAGAAGTGGCAGAAACTGATACAACATTAACAACAGAAATATCTGTTACAATTACAGGAAGTTCTACATTGAGTCAAATAGGTGGAACATTAACAATGAAACATGTTACTCTAGGAACTGTTACGATGGCAAGTTCAACTTGGCAAAATGCTAGTTCTGGTAATATGTTAGCATTCAAAGCTAGCAGTAATGTCGGAGCAGGAACTTATAAAATTGCCACAATTGTATTTAATAAAGATGGTTCAGCAACTGTAACTGACCCTTGTTACGTCAATTGGACACCATGTACAGATGAAACTGGATCATTCGTCTGTGGAAGTACTCCAATTGAAGTTAAAGAACCAACAACTTGTAAGGTAGTAGATGGAAAATATTATGGTAAGAATGGTCAAGAAGTAACTGAAGCTGTTTATAATAGTGAATGTGTATCTAACCCTCAAACTGGTAATTTTGTTCCTTATGTAGTTATCTTAGCAGGTATTGCTTTAGCGGTTATTGTATTTACTGTATCTCGTAAAAATAATAAATTATATAAAATATAGTATTCTAAATCTAAACTCC
>CAZQAO010000023.1:0-14407 GCA_964591225.1 uncultured Muribaculaceae bacterium
AATAGAATTGTTACTATTCTTTTTTTGTGAACAAAACGATATTTGTTGCATAAATTAAACTAGAGGAGGATTACAAATGTCTAATTTTAAAGAAATTGTAACGAAAGCTGTTATTGGCAAAGCCAAAAAAACTAGTACTAATGAATATCTTATTTCTCCCGAGCAAAAACCTGATACAGTGTTAGGATGCTGGGTTATTAATCATACTTTTAAAGGAACCAATCAAAATGGCTTAGTAAATTTAACTGGTTCATTTGATGTTAATGTTTGGTATTCTTATGATAATGATACCAAAACAGCAGTTAGTACCAAAACCTTCACTTATACTGATAAGATGCCAGTTCATTTAAAAGATAATGGGTTACTTACAAATAATGAAGAAATTATCGTTCAAAGTTTAAAACAACCAACGGTGACAAATGTTACAACCACACCAGATGGAGTCGTCAAATTAAATGTAGAAAAGGAACTCGGAGTCGAAATTGTGGGAGATACCAAAATTAAAGTAAGTATCGAAGAAGATGAAGATGATTATGAAGTTATTACTGATGAAGAAGAATTGACGGAAAGTGACGAAAAAGCCATAGAAAATGTGAATGAGGAATATATTAAGTAGTGTCAACAAATAATAGTTGACACTAATTTTTTTGTTTGATATACTACTAACGAATTAAAGAAGAGGAGGATATTATGGCTGTAAAATTAAGATTAAAAAGAATGGGTGCTAAACAAAGACCTTTTTATCGTATCGTAGCGGCAGACTCTAGATGTCCTAGAGATGGTAGATTCTTAGAAACCGTGGGTACTTATAATCCTATTACTAATCCTGCTGAAGTTAAAATCGATGAAGAAAAAGTAATGTATTGGTTACAAAATGGTGCTATTCCGACAGAAACTGTTAAAAATCTTTTATCTAAAGCAGGAATTATGAAAAAATTTACTCAAGAAAAGTCAGGTAAGTAAGATATGGATATCGTTGCCTTTACGCTTTTTTTAGTACAAAGTATTGTTACGGAAAAGGATTTAGTTCGAGTCGAAGAAATAGGAAGCGATGAAGAAGCTATTCGGTTAGAAGTTTTTGTCAAAGAAAGTGATATGGGTAGTGTTATTGGTAAATCAGGAAGTAATGCCAAAGCTATTCGTACTCTTGTTCAAGCTTATTCCTATTTACATGATAAGAGAAAAGTATTAGTTAATATAGAATCCTTTTAGCTAAATTATATGTAGAATATATTAAAGTTTACTTCATCTTTTTAATAAGTTTAAGATGAAGTTTTTTAGTTGCTTTTCTAATATATCCTCACTATAATAGGATGCTAAAGGTGATTAGATGCAACGCAAGGGTGCCGATTTAGAAATATATGAAGAAATAAAAGAAACGATAGGGCAAAATCGGGAGCAATTTCTAACTATTTTTAGTTATAGTAGCAATCAACTTATGAAATCTTTACTGCGTTATGGTAAGTCTAGTGCTATTACTAAATCCAGTCTTACTATTTTAAAACAATTTTTAAAGAATTACCAAGAAGAACAAACTTATTTACATTTGTTACTGCAAAATAGGAAGGTCGGTTATGACTATAATGCTGTTTTTGCCTTTTTAGATCAATTAGATATGTTAAATGAAGATTGGGTTCTTTATCTTTATGAAGCTCTAGATGATATTTTAGTGGCTTATGAAATGAATCGGGAATCAAAATCTAAGTTGCCCCTTAGAAATTTTGCTCTACTTACCGAAACGGATATTTATCGCCAAGAATTAACCCGGATTTTACTAGGACGAGAAGTATTAAAAGAATACTATCCTTATCCTCAAGAATTTTGGGAATATATAGCTAAAAAAATTACCATCTTAGATCTAGATTTAGAAGAAAGTATGAGTTTTATCGGTGTATATCCCAAGTTAAATTCTTCTAATCAAGTCATTGATATTAAAGTTTACTTGCCGCCCGTTACCTCATTATCTACTTTATTAATTGTTATTCATGAATATAATCATGCTTATCAAATGTATTGGCAATTAGGTCAAGAATTTTTAGATTTACCTTACGAAGAAATGGCTAAACAAGAAGAAGAGAAATTTTTACAAACTTATTTTGAACCGGCTTATCAAAGATATTTTAAAAGAAAATAAACCTAGTAATTATTTTAGCTTTATGTTATATTTAAGATAAGGTGAGTCTAATGAAAAATAAAGCGGGATTTACGTTAGTGGAATTATTAGCGGTTATTGTTATTTTAGCGATTGTCATTACTATTGCTGTACCTAGTACTTTAGCTATTTCGAATCGAATTAAAAATAATTTATATTGCTCTAAGATAGATTTTATTAAGAATGCCGCCGAAATTTATGGCGAAGATCGGAAAGATAGTTTCGGCAATATTACTGTTAATGGCACAAGTTATAAAGGTCAAAAGATTAAAGTTCTAGATTTAGTAAAGGGTAATTATTTAAAAAAAGATAAAGAAAGTGCCCCTTATATTGAAGATCCGCGAGATAAAAGTAAAAGTTTAGATGATTATGCTATCGATGTCTATCTTAAAAATAATCGAATTTATGTAGCGATGAATCAAGATCTTACGGCAATTTGTGAAAAATAAGATTGTATGCTATGATAACTACTCAAAAAGGGTGATGGTATGAAAAAGACAGTCTGTTTAATTGGCAAACCCAATGTCGGCAAATCGACACTTTTTAATCGCTTGATTGCAGAAAATAAATCGATTGTTTTAGATACCCCCGGAGTTACTAGAGATCGTATTTATGGAGATGTAACTTATCAAGATAAATCATTTCTTTTAATTGATACGGGAGGAATAGATGCTAGCCAAACAGATTGGCATCAAGATATTATTATGCAAGCTACTTTAGCTATCGAAGAAGCCGATGTGATTGTTTTTGTCGTCGATGGCAAAGAAGAAATTGATGCTAATGATTTAAAAATTCGGGATATGCTTTTAAAAACTAATAAACGAGTTATCGTAGCAGTGAATAAAATTGATAATGAACAAAGGAAGTCGGCAGTTTATACTTTTTATGAACTAGGTTTTGATCCGGTATTAGCTATTAGTGCTACTCATAATAAAGGAATTGAAGCCTTATTACAAGAAATTACCAAAGATTTTCCTCAAGAAGAACCAGTAGAAGATGAACGCCTTAAATTTTGTTTTATCGGTCGCCCTAATGTTGGCAAGAGTAGTTTAATCAATGCCTTATTAAATGAAAGTAGAGTAATAGTTAGTGATATTGCGGGAACGACTAGAGATGCTACGGATACGATTTTTAATTATAATAAACAAGAATATATTTTAATTGATACGGCCGGGATGCGCAAAAAGGGCAGAATCTATGAAGAAGTGGAAAAATATAGTTTACTGCGTAGTTTAAAAGCCATTGATCGTAGTGATGTCTGTGTATTGGTCATTAATGCGGAAGAAGGAATTATCGAACATGATAAACATATTCTTTCTTATGCTATTTCGAGTGGCAAAGGGATTGTTATTGCTGTTAATAAATGGGATACAGTGGAAAATCCTAACGAAGCTATTAAATTATGGCAAAAAAATTTAGAGTCGCATTTTATGTTTGCTAGTTATGCTAAATTTGTCTTTTTAAGCGCTAAAACGAAAAAAAGAATTCATACTCTCATGCCCGCTATTTTGGCATCTTATGAAAATAATCGTCGCGAAATTAAAACGAGTAGTCTAAATCAAGTAATTACGGATGCTTATGTTATGCACCAACCGCCATCTTATAAAGGTAAACGTTTAAAAATCTATTTTGTTAGTCAAACAGATACCAGACCGCCAAAATTTACTTTTCATGTCAATAATAAAAATTTACTTCATTTTAGTTATGAACGTTATTTAGAAAATCAAATTCGAGCTGCTTTTGATTTTTCCGGAACACCTATCATTTTACAGTTTAAAAATAAAAAAGAAGAATAAACGCTAATCTTCTTTTTTATCTCCTTTTGCATCGATTCTTTTTTGGTTAATAACTCTATCTATAGCAGGATTAAAGAATTCTCGAATATCTATTTGGAGAACTTTAGCTAATTTATCTAAAAAGCCGACAGTAACATTTATTTCTCCTCGTTCGATACTGGCATAATACTTGGAATTAATTCCCAACTGACCATAAAATTTTTCTTGAGACAATCCTGATTTATAGCGATAATATTTTAAATTGGTTCCCACTAATTCTTGTGCTGTTCTCATGAAACACTTCCTTACTACTAAAAATATATGAATTCAAAAAATAGAAGTCCACCACACTATAACTACACAAAATTGACTTTCCTCTAAAAGTAGAGTATGATAAAAATACTTTGGAGGAAACGTATGACAAAATGCAAAGCAAATCGTTTGAGAGAACAAAGAGAACAAGCCCATATTACCCATGAAGAGATGGCCAGAAGATTAAATATTAGTAAATCTTATTATTGGCAATTAGAAAATAAGAATCGGCGTTTATCTTATGAAATGGCTAAAAAAATAGCAGCTATTTTTAATTTAAAACCTGATGATTTATTTTTTGATGAAACTAATAGCAAATAACTCATATATTACATTAGGTGAGGATATGGAATTTAAGGATGATTTTTTTAAAAAAGTAGAGGACAAAACTAATGTCGATAAAGATACCATAGTGAGTCTAGCTAAGAAATTACAAGATGGTAACATGAAAGATGAAACTACGCTTAGAGAAATTATCGCTACATTAAGTGATATGACTGGTAAATCGGTATCAAAAGAAAAAGAAGATAAAATTGTCGAAACGATTTTAAATGATCAAGTTCCTAAAAATATTGATAAAATGTTTTAAAAAACAACTAATTTTGGATTAGCTGTTTTTGTTTTGGGTAAAATCATCTAAAGAACAATCATATTTATTAACTAAAGTTAGAATATAACTAGTGGTAATTAACGTATTACCGGTTTCATAATTACTAATACTACCTTGACTAACATTTAAAATTTTGGCTAATTGTTCTTGTGATAAATTTTTACTTTCTCGAAAGTTCTTAATTTTTTCTCCCACTACATTTTTATCTAAAGTAGTAGCTCTTGGATATTCGATAGGAACAAAGGGAGCTTTACCAATTAAATAATCTAAGGAGACATTAAATAAAAGAGCAAATTGATAAAGTCTACTAAAAGAGATAAAATCTTTACCATTTTCCCAAGCATTATAGGTCGTGCGATGAACATGCATCATATCTGCTACTTGTTGTTGGGTAAGATTTCTTTTTTCTCTGATTTCTCTCATTTTGGGAAACATTTATACCACCTAGTTATAATTTTCTCTTAAAAGCCTAGAAAATACGGTAAACTGTGGGGTATTCTAATAAAAATGTGTTATACTAGATGTATAGTGCTAAAGGATTGGGTGAAAATGAAAGAATTATATGAAAGATTAGCCAAAGAAAGGACTAAAAAAGGCCTAAATTATGAACAAATGGCTAAAAAAGTGGGAATTAGTAAATCTTTTTACTGGCAAATAGAGCATAAAAAAAGAAGACTTTATTATGTTATGGCTAAAAAGATTGCTTTAATTTTAGGTTTAAAACCCGATGATTTATTCTATGAAGAAAGTGATATAATAAGTAGAGAAAGTAAGTGATTTGATGCGCCATTATTTTAAAAATTATCAATTAGAATTTCAAAAAAAGATTGATTCTAAAAAAGTTACTTTAGAAGATATCGAAGAACTAGATGAGAAAATGCGAGAGTTAAAGTTAGAACGATTAATTCATTTAGTAATTACATTAGCTTTTGTAGTCTTTACTTTAATTTTTATGGCTTTAGGAATGCTTAGTTCTTTATTTTTAATTCCCTTTTTTATTCTTATTGTGTTTTTACTATTTTATATTCGTCATTATTATTTTTTAGAAAATACGATGCAATCATTTTATATGTTATATGACTTAGCTAAAAAAATCATTAAGCAAAAACAAAAATGATTTTTTTTTGACTTTAAAAAAGGAAAAAACAGATTTTTAGGGTAGATATTAGTGAAAGGAGAAATTATATGAAAAATAAATTTATGCTTTTATTTACTATAATCTGTTTTTGTTTCGGATTTATAGAAGTAAAAGCTAGTGTAACAACCGAGGAATTTACCAAAAAATATATGGCTACTTATCATTATGTCGATGTTTCGGGTAATTATGCTGATTTTGAATATTTTCAAAGAAAAAGTGATGGTTTAGTAGCTTATTGTATTGAACCTAACGTTTCTTTTAGTAATGGTACTTATACCGGCTATTACCATTTAAATAGTAGTGAACTAGGCAAAGAAGTTCATATTGATGCTGAAAAGATGAGTAGAGTAAGTCTTATGGCTGCTTTTGGATGGGGGTATAAAGGACACACTGATTACAATTGGATTATTGCTACCCAAAGTTTAATATGGCAAGAGTTAGGTAGAAATTTTCAATTTACTTCTCGAAATAATAAAGAAAATCCGTTTTTATATGTCATTCCTACTCCCGTGGAAATTCAAGAGAAGATGGATGAATTATCGACCATGGTCGATGAATATTTAGCACCACCCAGTTTTGCAGATACTCATGCGCAAATTCCTTTACATGGCAGTTATTCTTTTCATGATGCTAATAATATTATTAATACTTATTCTGTTAAGAGTTGTGAAAATTGTTCGGCCGAAATTAGAGATAATGAAGTCGTAGTAACTCCGAGTGGAAAAGGGGTTGGTAATGTCGAATTAGTAAAAGAAAATGATGGCTGGGAAACTGAATTAGTTGTTTATTATAATTCTACAGGTCAAAACTTAATTGTACCTGGTAAAATTTTACCTTTGACCGTTAATTTATCTTTTGAAACAGTAAGTGGTAGTTTACAATTAAATAAATATGATGCTGATACCAAAACTTGTCAATCCCAAGCTTTAGGAGGATCTTTAAGTGGTAGTGTTTATAAATTATATAAAGAAGATGGAACCTATGTTAAAGATTTAGTAATTGGTGATAATTGTTCGGCTTCGGCTACTGATTTAGAACTCGGAAGATATTATGTCGTGGAAAGTGAAGCCGGTCATAGTTATCAAGTAGATACTAATAAATATTATTTTGATTTAACTAGTGATAATTCTAGTCAAACTTTAACAGTATACGATAAAATGGATTTAGGACAAATTAGTCTTAAAAAAGTAGATAGTCGGACTAAAACTTGTGTTTCCGCTAGTAGTACTGCCCATTTACAAGGAGCTATTTATGGTATTTATTATACTGGAAATGGTGCTGATAAACTGGTGGAAAAAATAACTATTGGCTCTGATTGTACCGCCGTATCCACCAAGAATTTAGCTATTGGCTCTTATTATTTAAAAGAACTTAAAGCTCCGGAAGGCTATCACTTAGATGAAACAATTCATCCCTTTACCATTACTAAAGATCATATAGATGAAGTAATAAATTTAGAGGTAGCAGATGAAGTCTATGGTAGTGAAATTGAAATTTTTAAAACCTATGAACAAGAATCAGGAGTAGTTCCTGAAGAACATGCTAAATTTGCCATATATGATCAAAGTACGATGGATCAAGTAGCTATTTTAGAAACCGATAATTATGGTAAAGCGAAAATTTGGTTACCATATGGGGCTTATATTATTAAACAATTAGCAGGTAAGAGCGGCTATAAATTCGTGCATGATACTAATATTTCGATTACAGAAGCCAGTAGTGACGAAGAAGCTGTTCCGCTTAATGATGATCCTTATTTAGCCAAAGTAAAAGTAGTTAAAGTGGATGAACAAGGTAATCGAATTAAAATGAAAGGGATTAAATTTAAAATATATGATAAGATAAATAAACACTATGTTTGTGAAAATAAATCCTGCCTTTTTCAAACCGATGAAAACGGCGAGTTTATAACCAAGAAATTTTTATATCCGTCTACTTATTTAATCGAAGAAGTTGACGAGTATTTAAATGGTTATACTTGGAATAAAGAAAAAATAGAATTTACCATTGATGAAAATAGTCCTTTTGTGGTTAATGAAAACCAAGAAAATATTTTAACTTTTCTCTTTACTAATCATCATGTTAAAGGTAAGATTATAATTCATAAAACTGGTGAAAATGCTAATTTAACTGATCATACTTGGAACTATTCTAAAATTCCTTTAGCAAATGTTTTATTTGGCTTATACAAAGATAACGTCTTAATAAAAACTGGTCGTACGGATATAAAAGGTAATCTTATCTTTACGGATTTAGAATTAGGAACATATACCATTAAAGAATTAGAAAATGATGGTAAACATATTTTAGATGATAAAGAATACGTTATCGAATTAAAGTATCAAGATCAGTATACACCTATAGTAGAAGTTACCAAAGAAATTCATAACCAGTTACCTAAAGGTAGAATACTTTTTCAAAAGGTCGATGCCGATACTAATCTTCCTTTAGCTCATGTTTTAATTGGTTTCTACACAGAAAATAATGAATTATTATTCACAGCTTTTACTGATGACCAAGGTTATATTGAGATAAAAGATATTCCCCTCGGATCATATTATTTATTAGAAATTAAAGCCTTAGATGGTTATATTAAACAGGAAGAACCCCTTTATTTTACTTTAGAAGAAGATAATCAAACTATTACTTTAACTATGAAAAATAAATTAGCTCTACCACCGCAAATAAAGAAACAATCATTTACGGATACTCCGCAAGATGAAGTTTTAGAGCTTTCGTTACCAAATACGAAAAAAGATGATTATTTTATTCTTGTCTTTATCGCTTTCTTATTATTTAGCTTAGGAGTCTATCTGGTTAAAAATGCCAAAAAGTAAAATAATTTTGATAATTGGCAGTGTAATTTGTGGTATGTATTTATTAATTGACCATCTTTCATATCTAGTTTTAAATAAAGTTGAAGAAGAACAGACACAGGATTTTTGCAACAAAGATCTAAGAGATTTCGATTCTTCTTTTCTTTATTTGTTAGAAATTCCGGCAATAAATTTACAAAAAGGAGTCTATCCCGTAGATTCAAAGTGGAATAAATTACAATACGGAATAGAATTATTACCAGAATCAAATTCTAATACCATTTTTTTAGCTTCTCATAGTGGGACGAGTAAAATCTCTTATTTTCGTAATTTAGATCAATTACAAATTAAAGATCAAATCAATCTTTATACGAAAGATTATATTTATCATTATCACATTACGGATTATTTAGAAATAGCCAAAAAACAAAAATTTCGTTATCCAAAGCCCCAAGAACCCCAAATTGTTTTAATTACCTGTAAAAAGAGGGAAGAAAAACAAATAATTTATATTGGTACTTTATCCCAAGTAGAAGCAAATTCCTGTTAATTTTAGTTCTAAATATTTTTCTTACTCATACTTTTAAATAGAAAATAGGAAGGATTAGTATAAATGGAAAAAAGTGAAATCATTAAATCGATATCTGCTCGAGGAAACGGTGAAATCTATTTAGGAGTCGTCGGTGCTGTTCGGTGCGGAAAAAGTACTTTTATCAAACGGTTCATAGAAAATTTAGTTGTTCCTAATATTCAAGATGAGTATGAAAAAAGAAAATGTTTAGATGAGATTCCGCAAAGTGCGGAAGGAAAAACGATTATGACGACTGAACCTAAATTTGTTCCCAGTAGTGGAGCTACTATTAAAGTCGATGAATTTACTACTAATATTAAATTAGTAGATTGTGTCGGTTATGTTATTAAGGGAGCTACTGGTCATGTCGATGAGGATGGCAATCCACGTATGGTTAAAACTCCTTGGTTTGAAGAATCTGTTCCTTTTACAGAAGCAGCAGAAATTGGTACGGAGAAAGTTATAAGAGATCATGCGACGATTGGTATTGTGATGACTACAGATGGTTCTTTTGGAGAAATTCCTAGAGAAAATTATATTGAAACTGAACAAAAGATTATCGAAGAATTAAAAGAATTAGGTAAACCTTTTATCATTGTTTTAAATACGAAAAATGTTAATAGTGAAAGTGTAAGATCAATTAAAGAAGAATTAACCTCTACTTATGATGTACCAGTTTTACCAATCAATGTTATCGATATGCAAGAACATGAAATTCTAGCTATTTTAAAAGAAGCTTTATATGAATTTCCAGTTTTAGATATCAAAATTAATATTCCAAAATGGGTTGATGTTTTAGATAATGATCATGAAATTAAAAAACATTATTTAGAAAAAATGCGTGAAAGTGTTATTTCCGTCAATAAAATTAGAGATGTCGATCATATTTTAAATTCTTTTCAAGATAGTGATATTATTTCCAAAAGCTATATTAGTGAAGTAGATACAGCTACCGGTAATATTACTATTACTTTGGAAAGTAGTGATGAGTTATATAATCAAATCTTAAAAGATTTAATGGGCGATATGGTCACGACCAAAGCCGGTCTATTAAAGATATTTGCTGATTACAAAGATGGCAAAGAAGATTTAGATAACATGAAAGAAGCTTTAAAAATGGCTAAGAATACAGGTTATGGTATCGTCTATCCCACTTTGAAAGATATGACGTTATCTACTCCGGAAATTATTAAACAAGGTTCTCGTTACGGCGTAAAATTAAAAGCTACGGCATCTAGTATTCATTTAATGAAAGTAAATGTAGAATCAACATTTGAACCAATTATTGGTACCGAACTACAAAGTAAAGAATTAATTAATTATATTATGAAAGATTATGAAACTGATCCTAATAGTATTTGGAAAAGTGAAATTTTTGGAAGAAGTATCGATGCCATAGTAAAAGAAGGTATTCAAGCTAAACTAGCAGTAATGCCGGAAAATATGCGCTATAAATTAAGTCAAACGGTTACTAAAATTGTCAATAAAGGGTCAAGTAATTTAATTACTATTGTCATATAATTATCAAATCAACCGGTTTTTCTTGCAAATACATATATTTTCTGCTATTTTTAGTATGTAAGGCTAAAATGCTCTTATATAAATACAAAATATTGGGAGGTAGAAAATATGACTAAACAAGAATTAGTTGAATTTATTGCTGGAGAAGCAGGTTTAACCAAAGCAGATGCCGAACGGGCATTAAATGCTACATTAGAAGGTATTACCGAAGGACTAAAAAAGGAAGGAAAAGTTGCTTTAGTAGGATTTGGAACTTTCAGTGCTAAAAAAAGAGATGCTCGGGAAGGAATTAACCCCTTAACTAAAGAAGCTATCAAAATTCCTGCCAAAATGGTTGCTTCATTTAAAGCTGGTAGCAAATTAAAAGATGCTATTAACTAATTATTAAAAACATTTGGTTAACACGAAAGTGTTAACTTTTTTTGTGTTAAAAATTAGTCCTATGGTATACTATTAATAGATAGGATGTTTGGTCTTAAATGAATAAAAAAGCCGTTTTTTTACAAATATGTAGTTGCTTATTAATAGTGTTTTCTTTTTTATACAATTCTTATACTATATTAAGAATACTAACTCTTATTTTAGGCATTATTTTTTTCTTAGTAGGAATGCATTTAAAGAAAAAGAGAAGATTATATATTTATTTACTTATTTTTATCTTATTAATAGGAGTAAGTTTTGGAATTGATTATTTACTTTGCAAATATGCTAAACGAATTCCTATTTTTAGTTATGAAGTAAAATCATCTAAGACGGTATCTACTTATAATAGCTTTTTTTATCGAGTATATAATTGTAATTCTCAGTATATTTTTGATCAATTTTATCAACAAAACTATATGTGTGATGAAGAAGTTTCCAAAGAAAATATTAATTCTTTATTAGCTCATATTACAAATAACTTCCATCATTATCATAATAAATTTATTCAAATCGAAGGTAAAATTAGCGAGATTACCGGTTCCTCTTCAATTTCGATGCGTACTTATGAAATTCCCGAAAATAGTATTAATGGCCAAGTAATTTTTAGTAATAATTTAACTTTAACCATTATTCATAATGGCTCTTTACCTAAAGTAGAAGAATTAAAAATATATGATCCCATTGATGTAATCGGTAGAATTGATAAAATAAAACATGAAGGTCAGAATACAGAAATTATTATCAAAGATGCCACTATTGTTAATCGAAATAATTATCAAACTTTTGAGATGAATAAAGTAGAATCAAAAAAGTGCGATGACAATTTAAAATTACTTAGTAAAACGGATGAATATAGTTATTATTCCTATTGTTTAGATTCTATCTATGTTAATTATGATCAAGATAATACTTATGAATTAAATTATGTTTTAACCGACAAGCGCATGACTTACGATTTATTAACTAAAAATAAAGAAAAAAAAGATACAGAATTTTATGATGTTTATCAAGATGACAAATTTTTAATTGCTAAGTGTAAAGATACTAATCAAGTTATAATTAGTAATTTGGCTTTTAATACTAAGAAAAATTATTGTGAACCTGTGGTCGTTGAAAAGGAAACAATTACTTTGGCAAGTTAAGTTTGACAGGGTGTTTTATTATGAAGTATACTAAATAAAGAATGGGTGAGAAAATGAAAAAAAGGATTATCAGTGCCATTATTATGGCAGCTATACTAGTACCTATTGTTTGGATTGGTGGTAATATTTTTATTGTTGCCATGGGAATAATTGGGGTTTTAGCTTTAAGAGAACTAGTAGATTTAAAACAAAGCCATAATAAAATTCCGGATCTGATGTTTATAATTGCCTTACTAGATTTACTATTACTAATTTTCTCAGAATTTGATGGTTACTCACTCGCTTTTGGTTTAACTTACCGAGGAATTGCTCTTACGTTACTAACTTTATTTATTCCGTGTTTATTTTATAAAAAAAATTATGGAACTAAAGAAGCCATGTATTTAAGTGGTAGTGTGATATTCTTAGGCATAGTTTTTAATGCTTTAATATTACTAAGAAATTTAGATATCTTCCATTTACTATACTTAGTCATTATTGCTGTTATTACTGATAGTTTTGCTTTATTTATTGGTAAATTAATTGGACAGCATAAATGTAGTCCGATGATAAGTCCTAATAAAACATGGGAAGGTTCTATTGGTGGAACATTAGTAGCCACCGCTATTGGTACTATTTTTTATATTAATGCTATCGCTTCAGTTAACGTCTTTAAAATTATCATCATTACTTGTCTTTTATCTATTATTGGTCAACTAGGAGATTTATTTTTTAGTAAGATAAAAAGAGAAAATGAAATTAAAGATTTTAGTAATTTAATTCCCGGACATGGGGGAGTATTAGATCGTATGGATAGTTTAATATTTATAGTATTAGCTTATATAATTATTTTTAGAGTAGTTTAGAAAGGATGATAGAGTATGTGGTTTGTTAATTTACTATTATTAATATTTATTTTAGGGCTTATTATTTTAGTTCATGAATTTGGTCATTTTCTTTGGGCGAAAAAATTTGGAGTTCATATTTATGAATTTTCTATTGGAATGGGTCCTATTATTCATACCCATAAAGGAAAAGATAAAATTAATTATAATATAAGAGCTTTTCCTATTGGGGGATTTGTTTCAATGGCGGGAGAAGTCTACGAAGACGATACCAAAATGAAAAAAGAAAAGTTTATGTGTAATAAACCTGGTTATCAACGTTTAATTATTTTAGTAGCTGGGGTTGTCAACAATTTTATTTTAGCTTTAGTTTTGTTATTTTTCATTGCTTTAATTTGGGGTTCTACTACTACTAAACCAATTGTCGGTACTGTTTTAGAAGATTCACCTGTTGCCAAAGCTGGTATTGAAGCAGGAGATGAAATACTAGAAATTAATAATATTCATTCTTCTTCATGGGATACTTTACAAATTGCTTTATATCGTAAAACTGATAAAGATAATTATACTTTTGTCGTTAAAAAAGCTAATGGTGAAGAAAAAACTTACCATATAACTCCGAAAAAAATAAAAAATGAAGATGGTAGTGAAACCAAACAATTTGGTTTTGGTATGGATACAACTAAACAACGGGGATTTATACCTAGTATCAAATATGCGTTTATGAAATTTGGCAGTATAGTTAGTTCGATGGGATTAACAATTACTAGTTTATTTACTGGTAAAATATCTTTAGATGCTTTATCTGGACCAGTCGGTATTTATCAAGTAATTGGTGATTCAGTAAGTATGGGAATATCTCAAATAATTTATATTATTGCTTTCTTAAGTATTAATGTCGGCTTTATCAATATTTTACCTTTCCCAGCCTTTGATGGAGGACGTGTCTTATTCTTAATTATTGAAAAAATAAAAGGAAGTCCAATTAATCAAAAACTAGAAAATGGTTTAAATACCGTAGGATTTATCTTACTTATGTTATTAATGATTTATGTTACTATTCAAGATATTATCCGGTTATTTTAAAAAAGTTTTATTATTAAAGCTTTTTTTGTGGCCAATT
>CAZQAO010000024.1:0-14391 GCA_964591225.1 uncultured Muribaculaceae bacterium
GAAAGAATAGTTAAGTTTCTTTCTTTTTTTTGGTGTAAATATAAAGTATTGGTATAACTAGTAAAATTATAACTAATGCAAATATAGGTAGACTATAATACATTGTTAGTTCATTAGTATAGTACTTGCCGACACAGAATATGGCTAGTAAGTAAACTCCGATAAGAAGAAGGGTATGACTCTTGTTTAAGTTCTTTTGCGGGAGTAGTTCTCTTATAAATAAAGCAGCGATAGCCATATATACAAAGTGATCAAATACCCAAGATAGAGCTACAATATTTTCAATTTTTTCAATAAAATCAAGTAATTTTATTTCTTTTAAAATAACGTATTCAGGGAAACGATATAAACTAGCAAGTAAAGGTCCAACAATAGCAATAATTAAAAACATTTTAACAATTAAAGTAATACTTCCTACTAAATAAGAAGGCGTAGCATTTTCATTTTGTTGTTTAGTCATTAGCATAAATAAATATGGAGCTACGGATAAAGATGTGTAGTATAAGATAGAACGAATAATATCCATAGGTTTACTAACGAATAAGGGAAGAATATTATGATAATCCGCATATCCAAATAAACCTAATTGGGAAATAATTGTTAAAATAAAAGAAATAGGAAATAAACAACTAGCTACTCGAAAAGTCGTAGTAATACCATCACGGGATATTTTTAAAATTAGTAAAATTAAAGGTAAAGATATAAAGTAAGGGGGTGTTTTGACTAAAAAAGAAGAAGCAAATAATTGAAAGAAAGTTAAACCCTCCGTCAGTAAAACTAATCCAAAAATAATTAAGACAATTCGTAAAAATATACCTAATCCATGCATTTCCTTTAATACTTCATTTAAAGATTTATTTCCTTTTTGTTTTTGGATTTTATTAATTAAAAAGATAAAAAATAAACCAATAAGAGTACCAATAATAAAGGAAAAAATACTATCTTGTTTAACTAAACCAGTAATTAAAGAAAAACCAATACCTAAAAATAAAGCTCGTGTTAAAAAATAATTGACAGAAAAATATTGATACTTTGTAATCATTGTTTCACCTCGAATATTAAACCATTACGATTGATAAGAGCTTTAGCTTCGTACTTATATTGAAGACTACGAAAATCAATTTCTTTTTTATATTTTTGATAATATAATTCATTAATTTTTAAAGCATCGCTATTATACTGAATTAATTTTTCCGTAACTTCTTGCATTTCTTTTTTTAACTTTTTTTCTAATTGATTTTGTAACTTCTCATAAGTTTCTTGAGCTTTAAAATCCATATCACAATGGTTTTCTACAATTCTTGTTTCTATTTCGGCCCGGATAGTGGCGGTATTTTCAGTTACAGCAATTTTTGATTTACCTTTATCATAAGTACTGACAATAATATTTTTATTTTCATCGTTGGGACATTTTAATGTAAAAGAATTTTCTTTAGAAGTATTATTTAAAATATTAAAAGTAGCTGATTCATTTTCCGTTAAATAAGTTTGCATATTATAGCCGCTAAAAACTGCTAAAGGACCAAGTTTTAAAATATCATTTTTGATTTCAATCGAAGAGATATAAGCATCTTTTTTGGGATCAATAATATCTGTTACAAACTTTTCAAAATTTAAGGTAGATGCCATATTATTGGTATAACCAGTACTATCAATTAATTCTTTAATAGCTGTACTAACTACAGGGTTATTAGTATCTGTCTTTTTTAATATTTCATAAGCTTCATTATCTTTAGCCATAACTAAATAAAAAATATTGCGAATATAATTATCGCGAATTAAAAAATCAACAATATCTTCAACATGATTTTTCGCTATTTCTTCACTAATAATAACGGTTTTTAAATGAGCTAAGTAAGGGGTTTTAGCAATTTCTAAAGAAGTATTGTAAAAAGCATCAGCGATATTTTTACCTTTGCCTTTAGCTATATATACTTTATTTTTATCGGGACTTTGATCTTGATTTTTAGTATTTAAAATTTCAAATGCTACTTTGTATTCGTCTTTATCATAATCAATAGATATTCCTGAAACTATGGCTAGTTCATTTAATTCAATATAGTCATAACAACCAGTAGTTAAAAATAGTATAACGAGGATAAGACAGATTACTTTTTTCATGAGTTCACCTTTTTCTTAATTCGATTATGTTTTGATAGTAGTTTGCTTCGTTTGGTGTCATTAATGTATTTACTTTGAAATAAAGTTTTTTTAATGTAAGTAAAATCAAAAGGAGCAATAGGATAGAAATAAGGTTTATTTAAAGATTTAGTATTATTAACATGAATTAAGAAGAAGATAAAGGCTAGAGCTATCCCATAAAGTCCATATAAAGAAGCAGCAACTAAAAACAAGAAGCGAAAATATCGAATGGCATTAATTAATTCTAATTCTGTAAAAATTAAACTAGTAATAAAAGTAAAGGCGATAACAATAATCATAATGGGCGAAACAATACCCGCACTAACAGCAGCTTCTCCTAAAATTAATGCTCCTAGTATAGAAATGGCACTACCATAACTACTAGGAAACCTTAAATCACTTTCTCTTAGGATTTCACAGACAATAATCATTACCAGAGCTTCAATTATAGCAGGGAAGGGAACATTATCAGACTGGGATGCAAAGTTAACTAAAAGACTAGTGGGAATAGTTTCCATATTATAATTAACTAAAGCAATATATATACCCGGAACCATCATGGTTAGAAAAAAACTAATAAATCTTAATATTTTTATAAAATTAACATTATTATTATGATTATAATTATCTACTACCGGATTAATAAAATCTGCAAAAAAGGATGGGAAAATTAAGACAAAAGGTGAAGTATCAACCATCACACATATTTTACCTTCTAATAAAGCTGTAGCAATGGCATCAGGTCTTTCGGTGGAAAGAGCAGTAGGAAAAGGTGTCTTTTCTTTTTCGGTTAAAATTTGGGAGATATTTCCTGAATCGATAATACCATCTAAATCGACAGCATCTAATTGTTTTTTAACTTCTTCTACTAAAGAATAATCAGCAATATCATCGATATATAATATTTCTACTTTTGTATTTGTAAGACGTCCCATTACTAAATCTTCACTTTTTAAATGACTTGATTTAATTCTTCTTTTTAATAATCCTAAATTAATTTGAATATTTTCGGTAAAAGAATCTTTAGGTCCATAAATTGATTTTTGGGTTTCTGGAACACTAACACTTCTATTTATATCAGCTTTAGTTTCAAAAGCTAATATTTCTTTTTCTGATAAAACTATCGTAAATCCATTGGTAATATAATATTCTATTTGATCAGGATCTTTAATTTTAACTGTATTAGGTCCAGGAATAAAACTTTCTAAATTCTTTTTATTAGGATGTTTAATATTATTTAAAGTTGTTAGATTTTTTAAAATATAATCATTAACTTTATCACTACCAGTAACACTTTCTAAATATATAACATAAAGATCTTTGAAATACTTGGTTTCAATCTTTTTAACGGTAAAATCAGTATTTTTTTCAAATTCTTTTTGGAGACGTTCTAAAATTTTTTGTTGCATAGTAATTCACCTTTTTTTAGTATGACCTAAAAAAAGGGGGTTATACAAAGAGAATATCGAACAAAGATTAGCAAAAATTGTAATAAACTCTTTTCAAAAATTATTTTTTATTTTATAATATAAAAGAAGAATTATAGAAAATCGGGTGAGCATATGAAGCTTAAATATACTATTCCTTTATTTGTAATTACGATTTTAATGCTTATAACTACGTTTATTGGTAGTAGTTACTCTTATTGGGAAGTTACCGACGGTCAAACTGATTTTGATGTAATTAAAACCGGTTGCTTTGAGATTGCGTTTTCTGAACAATCAAATGCTGTAAGTTTAACTAATACTTATCCGATAATTGATGAAAAGGGTTTAAAAACTGTACCATATACGTTTACTTTAAAAAACAAATGTAAATATACTGCAGATTATAAAATTTATTTAAATACTCTTACCACGTCAGCTACAATTGATGCTACAAAATCTGCAGGTAACAAAATAGATGATAAATATATTAAATATTCTTTGCATAAAAAAAATGGTGCTATAGCATCAGCCCAATCTTTAACAAGTGCCCAAGAAAACACCACTGATAAAAATAATTTTGAATTTGCAGATAATAAAACATTGGGAAAATCTTATGTAATAGGGCAAGGAACCTTAGATGGAGTTAGTGAGGGTGAAGATAGTGGTGAAGAAATAACTTATGAATTACGCGTATGGATTGATTCTTCGGCGACTACAGATATAGCTAATCAAACTTTTGAAGCTCAAATAAATTCTTTAGCCTTTTCAAATCTTACTGGTGAAAGTATTAAAGATGATGATACTGCTGCTGAGGAGCCAGCTGCCTAAAATTTTATAAGACAATTAGTTGACAACAAGTTTTTGCTTGTTTGTTTTTTTTATGTTAAAATGTTTATGGTGAAGAAAATGGCAAAGTATGATGCATCATCGATAAAGATTTTAGAAGGTTTAGAAGCAGTAAGAAAACGTCCGGGAATGTATATTGGTTCTACGGATAAAAAGGGACTT
The DNA here is from genome assembly GCA_964591225.1 of uncultured Muribaculaceae bacterium. Classification (GTDB taxonomy): domain Bacteria; phylum Bacillota_I; class Bacilli_A; order RF39; family UBA660; genus MGBC108787. The sequence continues at coordinate 4,578 of CAZQAO010000024.1, forward strand.
CATCATTTAGTTTGGGAAATTGTTGATAATGGTATTGATGAGATTATCAATGGTTATGGTGATACAATAAAGATTACTTTGAATCCAGATGAATCAATTACAATTAGTGATAATGGTCGGGGGATACCAATTGGTATGCATGAAAGCGGTAAGTCTACACCCGAAGTTATTTTTACAGTTTTACATGCTGGTGGCAAGTTTGAAACGGATGGCTATAAAGTTAGTGGGGGCCTACATGGTGTCGGGGCTAGTGTAGTTAATGCTTTATCTAAAAAAATGGATGTAACTATCTATAATGAAGGTAAGATAAGTAATATCAAGTTCTGCGATGGTGGTCATGTCGAAAGCCCTTTGACAACGATTGGAACGACTAAGAAGACTGGGACGACAGTTACTTTCTTGCCGGATTATGAGATGTTTAAAAATGCTAGTTTTTCTTATACAACGATTGTGGAAAGAATGCAAGAGAGTGCTTTTTTACTGCCTAATTTGACAGTTGAAATTGAAGATATTGCTGATCAAAAACACGCTCAATTTCATTATGAAAATGGTTTAGTTAGTTTTGTCGAATATATTAATGAAGGTAAAAAAGTATTACATAAAGTAATTAATTATAGTGGTGTAAAAAATGATATTGAAGTAAATGTTGCACTACAATATAGTGAATCTTATAATGAAAATATTATGAGTTTTGTTAACAATGTTAAAACTAGTGATGGGGGTTCTCATGAAGTTGGTTTTAAAACCGGAATTACTAAAGCTTTTAATGACTATGCTCGTGCCAATAATCTAATAAAAACTAAAGATGGTAATTTAGATGGTAGTGACGTGAGAGAAGGTTTAAGTGCCGTTATTAGTTTAAAGATTCCCGAAAAGTTATTACAATTTGAAGGTCAAACTAAAGGCAAATTAGGTACTCCGGAAGCCAGGAGCGTAACGGAATCAATTACTTACGAAAGTTTAAAATTTTTCTTAGAAGAAAATAAAGAAGTTGCTTTGACCATTCTTGATAAAGCCTTAAAAAGTAAAGTAGCCAGAGAAGCTGCTAGAAAAGCTCGGGAAGCTGCTAGAAAAGGTAATTCTAAAAGTAGCAAAGAACGCATTTTAAGTGAAAAGTTAGCGAAAGCGACGGGTAAAGATGCTTCTCAAAAAGAATTGTTTTTAGTCGAAGGAGATAGTGCGGGAGGTAGTGCCAAATTATATCGTAATCGGGAAACGCAAGCGATTATGCCTTTAAGAGGTAAAGTTTTAAATTGTGAGAAAGCGAGTACTCATGATATTGAATCGAATGCCGAACTTAAACAAATTGAATATGCTATTGGGGCGGGATTAGGAGCTGATTTTGATCCTAAGGATTCTAATTATGGCAAAATTATTATTATGACCGATGCTGATGTCGATGGCTCTCATATTCAAATTTTACTTATTACTTTCTTTTATCGGTTTATGCGTCCTTTAATTGAACAGGGAATGCTTTATATTGCTACGCCTCCTTTGTATTCAATTCAAGTAGGTAACGGAGAGAAAGAATATATTGCTACTGATGAAGAATTAGGAGAAAGAAAAAAGACTTTAAAAGGTAATTATAAAATTCAACGATTTAAAGGTTTAGGAGAAATGAATGCGGAAGAGTTATATGAAACTACTATGGATCCTAAAAATCGGCGTTTATTCCGAGTTAATTTAACTGATGCTGCCGTGGCGGAAAAAAGAATTCATTTATTAATGGGTGATCAAGTAGAACCTAGAAAAGAATGGATTAATGAAAATGTTGATTTTACATTAGAAGATGATTTTAGAAAATAAAGAAGGTGAAAAACATGCCAAAGAAAACCGAAACCCAACAAGTAATCGAAAAAATATATGATTATAGTTTAGAAGAATTGATGGAAACTGGTTTTGGAAGATATTCTAAAGAGATTATTCAAGAAAGAGCTTTACCCGATGTTCGCGATGGCTTAAAACCAGTCCAAAGAAGAATTCTATATTGTATGTATATTTCGGGATTTAAACATGATAAACCTTATCGCAAAAGTGCTCGAGCTGTTGGAGAGATTATGGGAAAATTTCACCCTCATGGCGATTCTTCTATTTATGATGCGATGATTAGGATGAGCCAAAATTGGAAAATGCGCGAATGTTTTATCGATGTGCATGGTAATAATGGTTCTATTGATGGAGATGGACCTGCCGCAATGCGTTATACAGAATCGAGGTTATCGAAAATTGCGGAAGAAATGTTATCTTCTATTAATAAAAATACGGTCGAAATGAGTTATAACTTTGATGATGAAGAGTTAGAACCCACAGTTTTACCAGCAGCTTTTCCCAATCTTTTAGTAAATGGTTCAACTGGTATTAGTGCGGGATATGCAACCAATATTCCTACCCATAATTTAAGTGAAGTGATTGATGCCACCATTAAACGAATCGAATCACCTAATTGTAAATTAGAAACTATTATGGAACTACTACCTGGTCCTGATTTTCCTACCGGAGGAGTTATTGAAGGCAAGAATGGTCTTATCGAAGCTTATACCAAAGGTAAAGGAAAAGTGGTTTTAAAAGCTGATTGTGAAATTGTATCTACTAAAAATAGTAAACAAATTATTATTCATTCTATTCCCTATGAAGTTATCAAAGAACAATTAATTAAAAAAATAACAGAAATTAAATTAGATAAAAAAGTCGAAGGAATTAATGATGTCATCGATGAATCTGATCATGATCATATGGCTCGTATCGTTATAGATTTAAAAAGTACTGCTAATGCCGATTTAATTTTAAATTATTTATATAAAAACACTGATTTACAAATTAATTATAATTTTAATATGGTAGCGATTGTTAATCGACGTCCTCGTTTAGTAGGTATTTTAGAAATATTAGATGCTTTTATCAGTCATCAAAAAGAAGTTATTACAAGAAGAACAGAATTTGATTTAGAACATGCTAAATCTAGATATCATATTTTAGAAGGTTTAATTAAAGCCATTAGTATATTAGATGATGTCATTAGAGTAATTCGTTCTAGTAAAAATAAAACTGATGCTATTGATAATTTAGTTAAAGAATTTGCTTTTACTCCTTTGCAAGCCAAAGCTATTGTCGAATTACAACTTTATCGTTTAACTAATACTGATATTAAAGAAATAGAAGAAGAGATGAGTTCGTTAGAAAAAAATATCCATATCTGGACTCAAATATTAAATAATGAAGAAGCTTTAAAACATGTGATGAAAACCGAATTAAAAATTATTAAAAAAGAATATGGTAATCCGCGAAGAACCAAAATAAAAGATGAAGTAACGGAAATCAAGTTAGATAAAACTGATATGATTCCTAAAGAAAATGTCGTCGTTGTGTTAACTAAAGAAGGCTACATTAAACGAGTAAGTAGTAAGTCCTTTGCCTCAAAAGCTAACGAAGAAACTACTTTAAAACCAGGAGATTTTATTATTGGTTTATATGAGTTAACTACTTTAGATACTATTTTAATATTTACTAATTTAGGTAATTACTTATATATTCCTGTACATATTATCCCCGAAGCTAAATGGAAAGAATTAGGTAAACACGTAAGTAACATTGTTTCTATTCAAGAAGAAGAAACTATTGTATCGGCGCTAGTATATAGTAATGAAAATAAAGATATAGTTACAGTTACAAAAAATGGTATGGTCAAAAGAAGTTATTTAAAAGATTATGTAGTTACGCGTTTTTCTAAACCGATGGCAGCTATTAAGTTAAAAGAAACTGATTCTGTCGTTAATGTTTTCCCAGTTGACAAAGAACTTGCTTTATTTACTAAAGATGGTTATAGTGTTCGTTTTGATAAAGACGAAATTCCCGTGACGAAAGTTAAATCTAGTGGTGTTAAAGGTATTAATTTAAAAGATGATGAAGTTATCAGTGGTATTAATGTTGATCCTTATGCTTACATCGATATCTTTACTAATCAAAATACTGCTAAGAGAATTAAACCCAGTGATATTCCTGTTACTAAAAGAGCCAAAAAAGGCATCCGAGTTATCAAAAAAGTAAAAACTGTCAATTATGAACTTATTAAAGTCTTGTCTTTGCAAGCTAAAGATACTATTATTCTCAAATCAGATAGTGAAATTAAAGAAATTAAAAATAGTGATATTGCTATATTTGATTTAACAAGTACTGGTTCTACCATTACGAAAAGAAAAATTGATACCGTTAATAAAAAATGTGAATGTATTAGTTTTTTAAATAAAGAAAAGAAAGAACCATCTGAAAAAGACCATGAAGAAAGAAAAAATTTAAGTATTGATGATTTTTTAGATGATTTTAAGATATAAGAAAGGAGGCTACTATGGAAGAAGTAGATAGTATTTACGTTACTTTTATTGAATCTTTACTAGGTATTATGGATGAAAATAATAGAAAATCGGCTCTTGCTAAATTCTGTAATATTTCTTTAGAAGAGATTGATAAAATATTTACTAATTTTGCTAATTTAGAAAACAAAGAAGAAATTGTTTACACTTTAGCAATGGCTGCTCAAAAAGAACATGAAGAATCTCATAATAAAAGTAGATAAAATAAAAATCACCTATTGACATATAATTAAGTAGGTGATTTTTTATGTCAAAAAAAGATGATTTTAAAATTTTTGCTGCTAAGCATCCAGAATTTGTTAAACAAGTAAGAGATGGTAATACTACTTGGCAAAATTTATATGAAATCTATGATATTTATGGCGAACAAGAATCAGCTTGGAGTAATTTTACAGAAAATAGTAATCAAGTCAAAGGTAACGATAAAAGTTTTAAAAGTATTACCGATAAATTAAAGAATATGGATTTTAATTCTATTCAAGAACATATTAATACTGCTCAAAAAGCTTTAGGGATTGTTCAAGAACTAACTAGTAAAGGGGCTTCCGCTACAGCTAGTGCTAGTCAAGTAGTCGAACCACGCCCAATCAATAAGATATTCGAGGACTAAAATGGATTATTTTTCTCAACAAAAAATTGCCGAAAATCCCAAAATGGCTGAATTATTAAAACAAAATTCTTATTGGTTTAAAGAATTAAATCGCAACGAAGATGCTTATAAAGACTTTATAGCAGCTATGAAAGAAAAATATCATTTACGAATGACTGATAAAATTAGTAATGCTATTGATAATATCGATATAATTACGACTATTTTAGATACATTAAAGTAATAGTTGTAATTGACTTATCTTGCTTTTCTATTGTATAATGAGGACGAAACATAGATAAGGATGGTATCTTAATATGAGCATTAAGAATAAAAAAGGTTTTACATTAATCGAATTATTAGCTGTTATTGTCGTCTTATCAATTATTATCTTAATTGCTACTACTAATATTACTAAAGCAACAATTAAAGCAAGAAAAGGAGTTCTTGCTGTTGAAGGAAATGAACTTGTAGATGCTGCGGAAACTGTTTATCAATGGGAAGCTTTAGAGGGTAATGTTACTTCTGGAACTGTCTGTATATCTTTACAATATTTATACGATTCTTCAATGTATTCTAAAGGTAAAGATGATGGTTATACGGGAAGCGTTTTGATTGAACCAACTGGTGATGACCAAGTTACTTATAAAATCTGGATTAGTAATGGAAGCTATTTTGTCAATGGCAAAGATGATGGAATTACTGCCACAGATGTAGAACAACAAACTAAATCAAGTAATGTTGCAAATTTAGAAACATGTGGTACTACACAATCTACAGATAGAACTTATCTTAATTCTAGTTCTGCCAAAAAATAGATGTAAAAGACACATTTACACCTATTTTTTTTTATGAGATAATATTTATGGTGGTAGTAGTATGATAATTGGTAGTCATGTTAATTTTGCAAATGAACAACTCTTTGGTTGTGCGAAACAAGCAGTATCTTATGGAGCTAATGCTTTTATGTTTTATACGGGAGCTCCACAAAATACAATTCGGAAAAGTGTCGATGAAGATTTAACTGAACAAGCTAATCAGTATATGAAAGAAAATAATATTTTAAAAGAGCATGTAATATGTCATGCTCCCTATATTATTAATTTAGCTAATAATATTAATCAAGAAAAATGGCAATTTAGTATTCAATTTTTAAAGAAAGAATTAAATCGTTGTCAATTTTTAGGGGTATCTTATATTGTAGTTCATCCTGGTAGTGCAGTGGGGTTAGAAAAAAAAGAAGCTATTCAAAATATTAGTATGGCTTTAAATCAAATTATTATTGAAGATGGACCAATGATTCTTTTAGAAACTATGGCTGGCAAAGGAACCGAGTGTGGTCAATCTCTTGAAGAAATAAAAGAAATCTTAGATCAAGTTCATTCTCAAAATATTGGAGTTTGTATTGATACTTGTCATTTAAATGATGCTGGTTATGATTTAAAAGACTTTGATCAATTTTTAGACACATTTGACCAACTAATTGGACTTGAAAAAATTCATTGTGTCCATTTAAACGATAGTAAAAATGCTATTGGTATGCATAAAGATCGTCATGAGAATATTGGTTTAGGAACAATTGGGTTTGCAACTCTTTATAAAATTGCTACTCATGAAAAATTAAAAAATGTTCCTAAAATTTTAGAAACACCTTATGTAGAAAAATTATATCCTCCCTATAAATTTGAAATTACCGCTTTAAAACAAGGAATTGAAAATAAAAATTTAATTCAAGATATTATTGCTTACTATAAATAATTGATATATTTCATGGCATATTCTTTTAATAACTTTTTAATTTTAGCAAAATTTTCTTCAGAATAATTATTTTTATAACGTTCGATATTTAAAATATTGGGATTGGCTAGAACTGGTTCCCAATTTTTTTTAATAAAATTATAGGTAAAATCAAGTTCAGATTCACTTAAATGGACATCATTTTTTATCGCAAAATTATTGACATCTTCTTTAGTTAATTTATCCATGTATCTTTCAATCATATTAAACATATTCTTCACCTAATATATTGTATGAAAATAACTTTTTTTTGAATACTAATAGTAGGTGTTTTTATGAAAAAAATCTATATTATTTTATGCTTTTTTCTTTTTGGGGTAGCCACAGTTTCTTTATATAATTTAATTTTTGTTAATGGTGCTACTTATCAAAAAGAATATGAAAATAAAACTAATACTTATGTCGAATCATTATCAACACCACGGGGACGAATATTAGATTGTAAGGGACGAGTTATTGTTGATAATATTGGGGTTAAAACTATCGTATATCGTAAGTTAGATGGCATTACGAGTGCGAAAGAAATTGCCATAGCTAATCAATTAGCAAGTATTCTGACATTTAAAAAAGAAGCTACTATTAATCAATTAAAAAAATTTTGGATGCTTAAAAATCCTTCGCAAGCCCAAGAATTAATTACTCCTGAAGAATATCAAATGTATGAAGAAAGAAAATTAAATAGTACCGATTTATATTTATTAAAATTAGATCGTATAACTGATGAGTATTTGAGTACCTTTACCGATCTTGATCGCAGAGCAGCTTATATCTATGCTTTAATGAATGATGGCTATTTGTACGATGCTAAAATTATTAAAATCGATGTAACGGATGAAGAATATGCGAGAGTTTTAGAAAGTAAGATTCCTGGTATTACTAATGAAATGAGTTTTCAAAGATATTATCCTTATGGTAATACTTTAAAAAGTATTTTAGGAAGTATTGGGGCTATTCCTAAAGAATTACAAAGTGAATATGAAAATAATGGTTATAGTTTAAATGATACTGTAGGAATTAGTTATTTAGAACAACAATATGAATCTTATTTAAAGGGCGAAAAAGATGTTTATAAAGTTAATCAAGATGGTACTTTATCATTAGTTACTAGTGGTAAAAGAGGTAATGACTTAGTCTTAACAATTGATATTGATATGCAAGTAGGAATTGAAAATATTTTAAAAGAAGAAATAAAAAATGGTAAGAAATTACCTAATACTGATTATTATCATGGCAGTTATGTAATGGTGGGAGATGTTAATAATGGGGGAATTAAAGCTATTGTTGGTCTTAAGTATTTAGGTAATGATGTCTTTTTAGAAACTACTCGTGATGCTATATATTCAGCTTTTACCGTAGGTAGTGTCGTTAAGGGAGCCGATATGGCCATGGCTTATCAACATGGTTTAGTTGATATTGATAAAAAAGTTTTAGATTCGTGTGTTAAATTATATTTAGTACCAGAAAAATGTTCTTATAAAAAACTAGGATATATTGATGATATTACAGCTTTAAAAACTAGTAGTAATTACTACCAATTTTTACTGGCTATAAAACTCGCTGGTTATAAATATTCTTATAATATGAAGATGGAAGTAGATGAAACTCCTTTTCAAATTTATCGGGATACTTTTGCTGATTTTGGGTTAGGTAATATAACAGGAATTGATTTACCTAATGAAACAACGGGTATCAAAGGAAATAAAGTCGCTGCCGATTTATTATTAAATTTAGCTATTGGTCAATATGACTCTTATACTGGAATAGAATTATTACAATATATTAATACGATTGCTAATCGGGGAGTACGTTATCAATTACATTTTATGGATCATATCGAAAGTGATAAACAAGTTATTAAATCTTATGAACCTACCGTTTTAAGTACTTTTTCTTTAGATCCCGTCTACTTTGATCGCATATTAGAAGGATTTAGACAAGTAGTGCAATTAGGTACAGGCTATGGTTATACTGATGTTATTTTTAATCCAGCGGGTAAAACGGGAACTAGTGAAACTTATTATGATAGTAATCAAGATGGCCAAGGCGATGTCTTAACTATTACTAATACTTATGTAATGTATGCGCCTTTAGATAAACCTAAATATAGTATGGTAGTTATTAGTCCTAACGTCAATTATCCTAATGATCAAAATGATTATTTTGCTTATATTAATCGTTATATTAGTAAACGAGTTAGTGATTATATCTTTACAACTTATTAACTATTAAAAAAATTTGCTAATTACATTTTTTTCTTATATAATACATAATAGTTTAAAAGAAGTGGAGGTGTATCTTACATGGCAAAAAATCTAAATCGTGTATTTTTTGGTCTTAAGTGTACAGAATGTGGATACTCTAGAAGACCTAGTATTAAAAATAAAAAGAATACTGCTGATAAAGTTGAATTAAAAAAATATTGTCCAAAATGTAATAAAGAAACAATATTTAGAGAAACCAAGATAGGAAAATAATTTTAGGAGGTTAAAATGAACGTTAGTGTAAATGATATTAAAAATGGCATGACAATTATGGTAGATGGTTATCCTTGTGTTGTCCAAGAGTTTTCTCATGTAAAACCTGGTAAAGGAGCCGCCTTCGTAAAAATGAAATTAAAGAATTTAAAAACTGGTTCTATTACCGAAGTATCATTTAATTCTGGTACTAAAGTTGATCGTGCTCATGTTACTAAATCTCCTATGCAATATTTATATGATGCCGGAGATAATTATGTCTTTATGAATACTTCTACTTATGAACAAATTGAAATACCAGCTTCTGTTTTAGGAGATGACAAAAAATTTTTAAAGGAAAATTTAGAAATTTTAATTGATTTTTATGAGGGAGAAATAATAGGTATTACTCTTCCCGAAAAAATTGAATTTGAAGTGGTGGAAACTGAGCCAGCCGTCAAAGGAAATACTGCCAATAATGCTATGAAAGATGCTACTTTAGAAACAGGTTTAAAAGTTAAAGTTCCTTTATTTATTGAAACGGGAGAGAAAATAATTGTGTCTACTAAAGACGGAAAATATTCAAGCAGAGCATAGTTGCTCTTTTT
>CAZQAO010000025.1:0-14278 GCA_964591225.1 uncultured Muribaculaceae bacterium
AAGAAAAACTCTCTTCTTTTTTTTATGAATTTCGGTTATACTATTCTATAGAATAGGGTTGATAGTAATGGCTACAAAAACATTAACAAATGAAATGGTTAGTAAAATGGATGCATATTTTCGTGCTGCTAATTATTTAAGTGCCGCGCAATTATATTTAAAGGATAATCCTTTACTAAGAGAAAAATTAACTTTTGATCATGTTAAGTCAAAATTAGTAGGTCATTGGGGAACAGTACCAGGTCAAAATTTTATTTATGTTCATTTAAATCGAGTAATTAAAAAGTATAATTTAAATATGATTTATATTTGTGGTCCAGGTCATGGTGGCCAAGCAGTTGTTACTAATAGTTATTTGGAAGGAACTTATACAGAATTTTATCCTGAAGTTACGCAAGATATTAAGGGCTTAACCAAATTATGCCGACAATTTAGTTTTCCGGGTGGTATAGGTAGTCATGCTACTCCGGAAACTCCGGGTTCTATCAATGAAGGGGGAGAATTAGGTTATAGTTTATTGCATGCTTTCGGAGCAGTTTTTGATAATCCTAGTTTAATTGCTGCTTGTGTTATCGGTGATGGTGAAGCTGAAACTGGTCCTTTAGCTACAAGTTGGCATTCTAATAAATTTTTAAATCCAATTACGGATGGCGCCGTTTTACCAATATTACATTTAAATGGTTATAAAATATCTAATCCGACAGTTTTATCGCGTATTAGTGATACGGAATTAGATGCTTATTTACGAGGTTGTGGTTGGGAACCCTTTTATGTGAGTGATTGTGAAATCAAGAAAATGCATGAAAATATGGCTACAGTTATGGATACTGTGATTGAAAAAATAAAAAAGATTCAAAATCATGCTCGGAAAGAAAATGATCCTACAAGACCTATGTGGCCGATGATTGTGCTGAGAACAAAAAAAGGGTGGACTGGTCCTAAAGAAATTGATGGTAAAAAGATAGAAGGAACGTTTCGGGCCCATCAAATACCCATTGAAGTTACTAAAGACCATCCTGAAAGTCTAGAACGTTTAGAAGAATGGCTTAAAAGTTATCATCCCGAAGAATTATTTACGCAAGATGGTTGTTTGATTAAAGAACTACAAGAATTAGCTCCGGTTAGTTTCCAAAGAATGAGTGCTAATCCCAATGCTAATGGTGGGTCTTTATTACTACCCTTAACTTTACCCGATTTTCGTAAGTATGGAGTTCGATTTAAAAAACCGGGAAGTGTGGAAGCTCAAGATATGATTGAACTTGGTAAATATGTCAAAGATATATTAGAATGTAATGCTGAAAAAAGAAATTTCCGGATATTTGGACCGGATGAAGCGTTATCTAATCGTTTAAATGATGTATTTCAAGTAACTGATCGGATGTGGAATGGTAAAGTTTTACAAACTGATGAATATTTATCAACGGATGGAAGAGTTATGGATTCATATCTTTCCGAACATGCTTGTGAAGGTTGGTTAGAGGGTTACTTATTAACAGGAAGACATGGTTTTATTCATAGTTATGAAGCTTTTATTCGGGTAGTTGATTCCATGGTCAGTCAACATGCTAAATGGCTAAAAATGGCGAGTGAAGTTTCTTGGCGGAAAGATATCGCTTCTTTGAATATATTGTTAACTTCTCATGTATGGCAACAAGATCATAATGGCTATACCCATCAAGATCCGGGTTTCTTAAATCATATATTAACGAAGAAAGCAAGTATTGTTAGAGCTTATCTTCCTCCTGATGCTAATACTTTAATTTCTTGTTTTAATCATATTATGCAAACTAAAAATTATGTTAATGTAATTATTGCTAGTAAACAACCTAAACCTCAATGGTTAACGATGGAAGAAGCTGAAAAGCATTGTGCGAAAGGTATTGGTATATGGGGATTTGCAAGTAATGATAAAAATGAAGAACCAGATCTTATTATGGCTACTTGTGGCGATACAGCCACTTTAGAAGGTCTTGCCGCTGTCCAAATTTTAAGAGAATATTTGCCGGAATTAAAGGTTCGTTTTGTCAATGTCGTCGATTTAATGAAACTGCAATCAGATAGTATTCATCCTCATGGTTTAAGTGATAAAGATTATGATTTAATTTTCACAAAAGATAAACCAATTATTTTTGCTTTCCATGGCTATGGCAATTTAATTCATGAATTAACGTATCGTCGGTGTAATACAAACCTGCATGTAAGGGGTTATCAAGAAAATGGCACTATTACTACGCCTTTTGATATGCGGGTCTTAAATGAAGTTGATCGTTTTCATTTAGTCTTACTAGCTTTAAAACATTTACCAGAATTTAGAGATAAGAGTGCTTATTGTGCTGAATATTGTAACAATATGTTAGTTACTCATAAAACTTATATTAAAGAACATGGAGTTGATATGCCCGAAGTCGTAAACTGGAAGTGGAAAAACAAGTCCAAATAAAAATCCATTTACATTTTCAAATGGATTTTTTAAAATGTCTTATTCATTTACTTTTCTAGTATGAATAGCTTGATATCCTTTAGAAGTTTCAATTAAATCAAATTCCACTTCATCATCTTTTTTTAATGTTTTATAACCATCTTGCATTATGGAAGAATAGTGAACAAAAATATCTTCTTTATCGGTATATTTAATGAATCCATAGCCCTTATCATCTTTAAACCACTTGACTCTACTACGCACGACTTACACCTCTCTTTCCGTAAAAGATTAACATAGAAAAAACGTATTTTTTGTCGAATGGTGGAATTATGTCAATAATTATAGAAATTTGGTTTTTAGAAAAATAAATCATCCATTAAAATAGCTTTTAATTCTTTTTTCTTATTTCTCGATAATAAATTAATTTTATGATCAGGAAAATAAATAGTATTACTAGAGAAATCTACTTTTTGAATTAAATTTAAATTAATAATACAACTTTGATGACTTTGAAAGAAAGTAGTGTAGTTTTGTAACTTAGTATTTAAGTGTTTTATACTATCTTTAATGGTAAAAATCTGTTTTTTAGTTACAATAGCTACATAATTATCATTTAGTTTCTTTTCAAAATAATAAATATCTTGAAAAGGGATTTGATAATATTCATTATCATACATAAAATGAAAAGATTCTTTTTGATTTTGAATTTCTAAAGCTAATTTTAAAGTTGCTTCTAATTCTTTTTCTAAATTATCACTTGGAATAATAGTTAAAAAGAGAAATTGATTATTTTCTTTATGATCGTTAATTAAAATAATAGAACTTGACCAGTCGCCATTTAAGCGAATCTTTTTGGCTAATTCCATGTTACTTTTATTAACTGTTGCATCAAGGATATAAATTTTTTTCCCAATTAACGGATCGGATTTTAGAAATTCTTTAGGATTACTATCCATAAAATAAATATGGTATTTTATTGGCTTAGCAATTAATAATTTATGAATTAAGTTTTGATACCTTGGTTTTTTCTCATCAATAATAAAATTTATCACATTATCACCCTATTTTAAATACACTAGAAAAATATAGCAGAAAATCAAAATAAAAAAAATAGATTTTGCTCGAAATGGCCGTTTTCGTGTTCGAAAAGTTGTTTTTTGAGCAATTTAATCACCAAAAAGATAAAAAAATGATAAAATAGGGGCAGGTGACAGAAATGGTATGTAAAAGATGTGGTGCTCCTTTACCTAGTGAAGGTTTTGTCTGTAAACAATGTGGTATGATGTTTGATGAAGAACAAATAAAGATGCAAAAAGAGCAAGAGCAAGGTGGTAAGAAAGTAGAATACGTTACTGAAAAGTATGGTGGCCAAAAACAACTTTTTAAAGGACGAGAACCCCAAAATAATAAAAAAGGCTTTTTAATTCCAATCATTTTTTTAATTTTGTTAATCTTAGTTATGGTCTTGGTTTATTTTTGGTAAATTAGGGGAAAAATAGTTTTAGGTGAAGCACATGGAACTATTTTTTTTATGTATTAAAATCTTTTTTGCCCGGATTTTAGATGTTTCCATCGGTACTGTTCGCACAATGCTAATGGTTAAAGGAAAAACATTGGTTATGTCAATACTAGCTTTTATCGAAGTATTTATTTGGTTTTTAGTGGCTCGAGAAGCTTTAATTACCGAAGTTGAAAGTATTTTTATTCCCATATCTTATTCTTTAGGATATGCCACCGGAACATTTATTGGCTCTTGGATATCTAATCATTTTATTAAAGGCATTGTCGGAGTTCAAGTAGTTATTGAAAAGAAAAATGAACGATTGTTAAAAGCTTTATATAAACATAATTATGCGGTCTCAGTAATTGATTTAAAAGATGATTTTGATGGTAATAAAAGAGATATGCTCTATTTACAAATTAATCATAAAAATTTAAAGAATTTAATTGCTTTAATTAAAAAGTATGATAGAAATGCTTTTATTGTCGTTAACGATACCAAAGCTGTTCAAAATGGGTTTTTAAAATAAGATTTGCTAAAATGAGAAAATTGTGGTAAAGTAGGGAATAGTCAAAAAAAAGGGGGTTAATATAATGGAATTAAGTCTATTTTTAAGAAAAGAGATTCTACGTCTTTTTAAAGAGTGCTTAGCCACTAAAGATGATTTAGAAGTAAGCGGTCAAAGTCGTTTTAATAACTTTTTATTTAGTGAAGAGGCCTTAGAATCTCATCGAGAAGAAATTTATAGTTTATTTGTTAATATTATAGGTGATAAGAAACATGCGAGTTTTGAAGAACTACATGCCAATTATCAAGGTAAACGATGGACAGATGTTAATTTTTATATTGATATATTAATGTCTATGATTAATGCTTTAGACTATGGTGCAATTATTACTAATGACCAAAAAGAATATACTATTGTAAAAAAGTAATAAATGGGCCCTTAAATTGACAAAAAGTGTAAAATATGGTAATATAATTATAGAGATGAGGGGGGTTTATCTTGAAAGAAGTGTTTAAAAAAGAAAAAGAGTTTTTAGAACAAATGCGGGAAGCTTTATTTGTTTTAAATTCTGAAAATAAAATTCAAAAACCATTTAATAGTGCAGATATAATTGAATGGAATGCAGCTCGATTTGCTTATGTTTTTGCTGAAAGTCAAAAAGAACCGGAAGAAAAAATAAGATAAGAGGTTATAAAAAAATGGGAAAAAAAGAGGAAATAAACCAGAAAAGAATAGGTTTATTACTAGAATTAGCAATTATTAATGCCAATTTATATCGATTAACGAATCAAGACCAATTTAATCCACAAAAAGTAGATACGAAAGCTATTAAAGCCCAATGTTTACGCAATAAAGTCGATTTATATAAAAGAAAACAAATGTTAGAAAAAGAAAGTCTAGATTATACTTTATCAAGACAAAAGAGCTTGTCATAAATAGCTCTTTTTTTTTAGATAATGTTATGTTATAATCGTAGTAACAGATTTAAGTGGGCCAGAAATTCCCACTTTTATTTATTAGTTTTTTGAGGTGATATATGGAAAAAGTATTAGAAATCATTCGGGAAAATGTAACTCAAAAATTAGCCCCAATGGATATTATCGTCGATAGTGTTACGTTTGTAAAAGAAGGAAAATATAATTTTTTACGAATTGTTCTAGATAAAGTAAATGGGATTGATTTAGATACTATTGTCGAAGCAACGAAAATTATTAATCCTATTCTAGATGAACTGGATTTAATTACAGAAGAATATATTTTAGATGTTTTAAGCAAAGAAAGAGGTAATGAGTAATGAATTCGAAAGAGTTTTTAAAAGCATTAGATCATATAGTAGAAGAAAAAAATATCAGCCGTGAAGTAGTTTTAGAAGCGATGGAACTAGCACTTGCTACCGCCTATAAAAAGAATTTTGATTCAAAAACTAATGTTAGAGTAGATATAAATCCTCAAACTGGGGAAATAAAAGTATTTTCTTATTTAGTCGTGGTTGATGATTATGATGATGGTACTGACGAAGTTGATGAAGATGGTAATATTACCCATATTCCTCCCGCTATTAATGAAGATGCTCAAATATTATTAGAAGATGCGCAAGAAATTGTTCCGGGTATTAAAGTGGGTGAAACCATTGAAAGAGAAGTAACTCCTAAAGATTTTGGACGAGTTGCGACATCGACTGCCAAACAAGTTATCAATCAAAAAATAAGAGAAGCTGAAAGAAATAGTATCATGGAAGAATTCCAAGATAAAGAGGGCGAAATGATGGTAGGAATGCTTGCCATGGAAGATGCTAAAAACTATTATGTCGATTTAGGAAGAACGAGAGGAATTTTACCGAAATCAGAAATGATTCCTGATGAAACTGTGAAAATGGGTAGTAGTATTAAAGTTTATATTAGTAAAGTAGAATCAACTACTAAAGGACCTCTTATTCTTTGTTCTCGGAAACATTATGGCTTTGTGAGACGATTATTTGAAACTGAGATCCCGGAATTAGTAGATGGAACAGTTATTTTATATGCTTGCGTAAGAGAAGCAGGAATTCGGAGTAAAGTAGCAGTCTATTCCACTAATGAAAAAATTGATCCCATTGGGGCTTGTATTGGAGAAAGAGGTAGTCGTATCGCCAGTATTTTAAAAGAATTAAATGGCGAACGAGTCGATTTAGTTTTATATAGTGAAAACCCTGAAGAATTTATCAAAAATGCTTTATCTCCTGCTAAAGATGTAATTGTAAATATTACTGATCCAGTTAAAAAAGAAGCTTTAGCTATCGTCAATGATGAAAATTTAAGTCTAGCTATTGGTAAAAAAGGAAGTAATGTAAAACTTGCCAGTCGTTTGACCAAATATAAAATTGAAGTAAAAACTTTAGCACAAATTAACGAAGAAGGAAATAAAGGAGAATAAATAATTTTAGGAAATGAAACAAAGAAAAATACCTTTAAGAATGTGTATGGTAACTAAAGAAAGGTTAGAAAAAAAAGATTTATTACGAGTTGTTAAGACTCCCGATGGAGAAATTTTACTAGATTTATCCGGAAAGATGAATGGTAAAGGGGCTTATTTAAAAAAAGATGCCGACGTTATAAATACGGCTCGTAAGAATAAAATATTAGATAGGACGTTAGGAGTGGAGGTTCCTGATTCTATTTATGTAGAGATGTTAAAAATGATTTAGAAAAAAGGAGTGAAGTGTATGATGAGTGTACAAGAATATGCTGAAAGTGTCGATTTATCCGTAGCTGAAGTATTAAAAAAAGCGAGCGAATTAGGAATAGAAGTTAAAAAAGCCGACGATTACTTAAGCGATGACGACGTTATAATATTAGATAATGCCTTAAGTTTAATTAGTACCGATACGGAAGCGACGATGGAAGAAGTCGAAGATATTGATGAAGTTGTCGAAGAAATTATGGGTAGTAGTCAAATAGCAGCTATTAATGATACTCCGAAAAAACAAAAGCTAAAAAAGAAAAGTCAAATGACAAGTAGTAAAGAAGAATACTTTACTAAACGTAAAGAAATGTATAAACATAAAGAAAAGCTAATGAAAAATAATGTCGATGAAAATGTAATTATTTATAAAAATAATATGACCGTTAAAGAATTAGCTCTGGCTTTAAATGTAAATACTAATGAAATTATTAAAAAACTAATTGATTTAGGAGTAATGGCATCATTAAATCAAAGTATTGATTTTGATAATGCTTCGTTAATTGCTATAGATTATAATAAAACCTTAAAAAAAGAAGAGACTCAAGATTTATCTAATTTTGAAGAATATGAAATTACGGATAATGAAAGTGATTTGACCAGTCGTCCTCCCGTTGTTACAATCATGGGCCATGTTGATCATGGGAAAACGACGTTATTAGATTATATTAGAAATTCGCGAGTTACTGATACGGAGTTTGGGGGAATTACCCAACATATTGGGGCTTATCAAATAGAACACAATGGTAAAAAAATTACTTTTATTGATACTCCTGGACATGCAGCTTTTACTGAAATGCGGGCTAGAGGAGCCAGTGTAACTGATATTGTCGTTATCATCGTGGCTGCTGATGATGGGGTTATGCCGCAAACGAAAGAAGCTATTGATCATGCCAAATCAGCCAATGTTCCGATTATTGTCGCAGTCAATAAGATTGATAAACCAAATGCTAATCCCGAACGAATTCGTCAAGAAATGAGCGAAGTAGGCATTACTCCGGAAAGTTGGGGTGGAGAATATCCCTTCGTCGATATTTCCGCTGTTACCGGTAGTGGCATCGATTTACTTTTAGAAACAATTCAAACCATTAGTGAAGTGAGTGAACTGAAAGCTAATCCTAATCGGTATGCAGTAGGTACAGTCATCGAAAGTCGTTTAGATAAAAATATTGGGGGAGTTGCTTCCTTATTAATTCAAAATGGGACATTAAGACTCGGAGATCCTATCGTCGTTGGTACTTGTAGTGGTAAAGTAAGAACCATGAAAAATGATTTAGGTTCTTCAATCGTAAGTGCTGGTCCTTCTACTCCAGTAGAAATTACGGGATTATCAGATAATCCAAGTGCCGGGGATAAGTTTATGGCTTTTGAAACGGAAAGTGAAGCCAAAACCATCGCCCAAAAAAGAGCCGTAGCTGCTAGAGAACAACGCATGACTACTAAAAGTGTATCTTTAGATGATTTATTTAGTAAAATTAATGCTGGTGAAAAAGAAATCAATGTAGTTTTAAAAGCTGATGTAAGAGGAAGCGAAGAAGCGGTCCGTAATGCTTTAGAAAAAATTGATGTGGAATCTGTTCACGTTAAAGTAATAAGGAGTGGTATTGGTACCATTACTGAAAGTGATGTCGTTCTTGCTCATGCTAGTGATGCTATTATCATTGGTTTTAATGTCAGTCCCTCTAATGCTACCAAGGAAATAGCTAAAGAATACAATGTCGATATTCGTTTATATACGATTATTTATAAAGTAGTTGAAGAAATGGAATTAGCTATGAAAGGTATGCTCGATCCGGAATTTGAAGAAAGTGAATTAGGAGAAGCGGAAATTAGAAAAATATTTAAATATTCTAAAGTAGGTAATATTGCGGGTTCTTATGTTACTGCGGGAGTAATTAAAAATGGTAGTCTTTCTCGGGTTATTCGAGATGGAATAGTTATTTATGAAGGTAAAATAGCTAGTGTTCAAAGAGAAAAAGACGTCGTCAAAGAAGTTAAAAAAGGATTTGAATGTGGTATTACTTTAGAAAACTATAATGATATCAAAGAAGGAGATATTATTACTTCTTACGAAATGGTTGAGGTGAAAAGATAATGGCCAGTATTAAGCAAAAAAGAATCGCCTCAGATATCATGCGAGTTATAAGTGAAATCTTACTAGAAGAAGCTCGCGATAATTTATTAAAAACCATAACGATAACGGGTTGTGAAGTCGCTCCAGATTTATCAATTGCCAAAGTATATTTTACTAGTTTGTTAGATAAAGATCATCATGAATTAGAAAAAGAAATGGCCGAAGCTTCTTCTTATATTCGTACTTTAGTGGCAGAGAAATTAGATTTACGAAATACTCCAAAATTAAAATTTTTATATGATGAATCTATTGCTTATGGCAATAATATAGAAAGAATTATCAAAGAAATTCATGAACAAGACTAGTATTGATGGCTTATTAGTTATAAATAAACCAACTAATTATACCAGTAGAGATATTGTTAATATTTTAAATAAACAATTAAATACTAAGAAAATTGGTCATACCGGTACTTTAGATCCCCTAGCTACAGGGGTTTTAGTATTGTGCATGGGAAAATATACCAAATTAGTTAACCAAATAACCTCTTATCAAAAAGAATATATTACCACTATTAAATTAGGTATTACGACCGATACAGGAGATATTACCGGGCATATTATTAAGCAAAATGATCATATTTTAGTTAATCAAGAATTACTTCTAAATACCCTAAATTCTTTTTTAGGAAAAAGTATGCAAACTGTCCCTAAATATTCCGCTGTCAAAGTAAACGGAAAACGCTTATATGAATATGCTCGTCAAGGTATAGAGGTAGAACTACCCAAAAGAGCAATTGAAATATATGAGATTGAACTTTTAGAAAATATTGCTGGTCAAATAACTTTAAGATTAGTAGTTTCTAAAGGTACCTATATTCGCAGTTTTATTAATGATTTATGTGCTTCTCTAAAGGTCTGTGGAACAATGATGGCGTTAATTAGAACTAAACAGGGTAATTTTACTATAGAAAATGCTTATACTTTAGAAGATATTTTAAATAATCACTATCAACTTCTAACTATTAAAGATATATTTTCTTATAATTATTATCATTTAACTGAAGATGAATATCACAAAGTAAAAAATGGTGTTCCCTTAATGTTAGAAAAAGAAGATACACATCTATTCATGGAATATAATCAAAAAATTATTGCTATATATAAACGGGATCAAGGAATTTATAAAGCAGATTTTATGTGTTAAGTTTGCTTTTTTTTATTAAATATGCTAGGATATGTTGCGTTTGCAAAGGAGGGTTTATCGATGACCGAAATTGATGCTTTAGTAAAAATTCTACAACGAAGAATACATGAAGAAAATATTATTTTTTATGAAGATGCTGGTTATAATAATCTTTCTTGGTATGATAAATATATTCCTATAGAAAATTATTCTTATGACAAAATCAAAAAAGCTATCGAAGAAGATGAGGATTTAAACCAATTTGGAGAAGGTAAAATTTATAGTGATTTAAATCATTTTTTAAAAGATACTAAGAAACTACGAATGATGTTTAAGCAAGTTAATCTAGATACTTTATTTGGGACTTTTACTAAAGATACCTTTAAAGAATTAGAGGTTTATTTTGAAACTCATACTGAAGAAGAAAATAATCAAATGAAACAACACCTATTAAATAAATTTGGTCAAAAATTAGAAAATCCTAAATCTAATCAAATCGAATCTGTTTTTGAAAAATGGCTTGAAGATCAAGAACATTTAACACTTTAGAATAATGGGGGATAATAATGCATAATATTGAATTAGGTTATATAGCCAAAGTCATCGCCGAGAAAATCGCATCTTTAACGCAAGAAGATATTCCTATTACGAGAATTATTAAAAAAATCCAAAATGGGGAAGATTTAAATGATTTAAGCCACTACCGATTAGAAATAGATTTAAATGTATTTTTAATTAAAATATGTGAAATGCGTTCTCAGTCTTTTGGACGATGGGTGGAATATTTTACGAAAGCGAGGATAAATAAACCTTATTTAGATACTCTGGGTTTATTTTTTGAAACTCATACTAATTATGAGAATCATTGTTTAAAAAATATTATCTTAAAACAAAAAGTAGCAAAAAAATTTGCTAATTTTCCCAGTTTTTATAAATATTTAATTCAAGCTATTGATAACAATGATTTTGAGTTGCATTTTTAAAATTTTCATAATATAATGAATGAGAAGTTTATTCTTAGTTCGAAAATATCCTCGATTTTCTTACTCAGATTAAACCAATTAAATAAAATAAGGAGGAAATTTAATTGACAATTACTAAAGAAGAAAAAGCTGAAATTATTAAGGAGTTCGGACATGATAAAAATGATTGTGGTTCTACAGAAGTCCAAATTGCCATTTTAACTAAAAAAATAAATAATTTAACCGAACACTTAAAAGTACATATTCACGATTATCATTCTAAAAGAGGTCTTTTGATGATGGTTGGTAAAAGAAGAAAATTACTAGATTATTTAAAGAAAAATGATGTAGTAGCATATAGAAATTTAATTCAAAAATTAAATATTAGAAAATAGGGCACTCAACTTTTGAAGTGTCTTTTTTTATGAATGGAGTAATATTATGAAGAAAACATTTACTTTAGATTTTTTAGGAAGAAAGTTAGTTGTTGAAGTTGGAGAATTAGCTAAACAAGCCAATGGCTCAGTTCTAGTTCGATATGGTGATACAGTAGTTTTATCAGTAAGTGTAATGGGTAAAAATACAATTACTTCTGATTTTTTTCCATTAACAGTTTTATATCAAGAAAGATTATATTCAGTTGGTAAAATACCGGGAGGGTTTATTAAAAGAGAAGGAAGACCTACCGATGAAGCTACATTAGCAGCCAGACTTATTGATCGTCCTATTCGGCCGATGTTTGATGAAAACTTAAGAAATGAGATTCAAGTTATCAATACTGTTTTATCAGTAGATCAAGATAATTCTCCGGTTATGGCAGCTTTATTTGGTTCTAGTTTAAGTTTAGGAATTAGTGATATTCCTTTTGATGGACCAGTATCAGGAGTTGTAGTAGGAAAAATTGGTAAAAAATATATTATTAATCCTACCGTCGAAGAATTAGAAAAAAGTTCTTTAAATTTAACGGTAGCAGGTACTAAAGAAGCTATTTGTATGGTTGAAGCTGGCGCTCAAGAATTAAGTGAAAAAGATATGTTAGAAGCCATTTTATTTGGCCATGAACATATTAAAACTCTTTGTGAATTTCAACAACAAATTATTGACGAAGTAGGGTTAGAAAAGAAAGAATTAGTTCCGGCTAGTATTCCTCTTGAATTAGAGCAATCAGTAAGAGAATTTGCTACTAAAGATATGATTCGTGCTATTCAAATTAAAGATAAATTAAAAAGTTATGAAAAAGTAGATGAAATAAAAAATGCGACTTTAGAAAACTTTGCTGAGATTTATGCCAATGATGAAAATATTGAACAAATTTTAAAAGATGTTCAAAAAGTAGTAGATAAAATTGAAAGCGATACAGTAAGGCACTTAATTATTGATGAGAAAATTCGTCCTGATGGTCGAGCTATGGATGAAATAAGACCTTTAGATGCCCAAATTGATTTACTACCTAGAACTCATGGTAGCGCCCTTTTTACGAGAGGTCAAACCCAAGCTTTAGCAACTACCACTCTAGGAGCTATCGGCGAACATCAAATACTAGATGGTTTAGGTATCGAAGAAGAAAAACGATTTATGTTACATTATAATTTCCCTCAATTCTCTGTTGGTGAAACGGGTAGATATGGTTCTCCGGGACGACGAGAGATTGGTCATGGAGCTTTAGGAGAAAGAGCTTTAGCTCAAGTTATTCCCAGTGAAGAAGAATTTCCGTATACGATAAGAGTAGTTAGTGAAATCTTAGAAAGTAATGGCTCTAGTAGTCAAGCTACTATTTGTGCCGGCTGTTTATCTTTAATGGCCGCAGGAGTACCTATTAAAAAACCAGTAGCTGGTATTGCGATGGGTTTAATAACTAGTGGGAGAAAATATACTATTTTAACAGATATTGCAGGTCTTGAAGATCACATGGGCGATATGGATTTTAAAGTAGCAGGTACTCGTGATGGTATTTGTGCCTTACAAATGGATATTAAAATAAAAGGAGTTACTAAAAATATTTTAAAAGAAGCTTTACAACAAGCTAAAAAAGCTCGATTAGAAATATTAGATGTTATGGAAGACTGTATTAAAACTCCTCGTGCTTACTTATCTCCATATGCTCCTAAAATTGAAACATTTAAAATTGATCCCGAAAAAATTAAAGATGTTATTGGTCGGGGTGGCGAGATGATTACCAAAATTATTTTAGAAGCCAGTCACGTTAAAACTGTCAATGATAAAGATGCAGTCAAAGTAGATTTAGAAGATGATGGTCGAGTTATTATTTATCATACTGATCCAGAGATTATTAATACTACGAAAAATATGATATTAGATGTTGTAAGAGAAGTTGTAGCGGGAGAAATATATACTGGCAAAGTAACTAAAGTAGAAGATTTTGGTTGTTTTGTGGAATTATGGCCAGGTTGTGAAGGATTAGTCCATGTTTCTCAATTAGATTATAAAAGAGTTGATAAAGCGGGAGATTTATTTAAAGTCGGAGATAAAATTACAGTGAAATCCCTAGGATATGATAATCGAGGTCGCTTAAATTTATCTCGTAAAGATACTTTACCGAAACCTAAAGAGAAAAAAATAAAAAAATCCTAAAAAGAAAGAAGAAACATATTATAAACGAGTTTCTTCTTTTTTAATAGAGGAATTACCGTTAGATTTGTCTTCATCCATTTCTTGTAAAGCATATTCACAAGCTTGAATAACAAATCTAGAAAAATTAATTTCGGTTTTTTCTATGACATCTTCAATGTTATTAATTAAATCAACAGGAAAACGTATAGTTTTATTTTCAGTTTCTCTTCGATCATTTTTTAATATAAAAGACATATTTTTAATCACCTAAAAAAATTTTATAACATTACATCGTTAGAAAACATATTACATTATGCAATGCACAGGAATAGCATAT
>CAZQAO010000026.1:0-13263 GCA_964591225.1 uncultured Muribaculaceae bacterium
CATTATAAATTAAAGACTTTTTATTATAAATTTGATACAATATTATTGGTGATTTGAGATGTACATGATGTTACAGATTATAGTAAATAAATTAATCAGTTTTGGATGTAAGATAATGAAAAAAAATGGTACTGTCCTACCAGGTACATTCTCATATAACATGCGCCAAAATATATTAGAAAAAATAAAATATCCAAAATACGTCATTGGCGTAACTGGTTCTAGTGGCAAAGGAACAACTACTAATTTAATTGCTCATATATTAAAAACTAATGGTTACGATGTTGTTTATAATGAATTAGGTTCTAATGGGATTCGGGGAATTACGACAACGATTTTAAATAATTGTACTATTTTTGGAAGATTTAAACATGATATTCTACTCTTAGAATTAGATGAAAAACATTTACATTTAGCTTTTCGCAAAAATAAAATGACTCATTTAGTAATTACGAATATTACGAGAGATCAACCAGCTAGAAATGGAAGTATTGATTTAGTCTACGATGCCATTTTTAATGCCTTAGATGGCTCCACCACATTAATTTTAAATGCCGATGATCCCGGTTTAATGAAAGCTAAATTAAATTATTCGGGAAATATTATTACTTATGGAATTGAAAAAACTGTTGATAGTTATATGAAAACTAAGGGAGATAATATTGATAATGCTTATTGCCCTAAATGTCATAAAAAATTAACTTATAAATTTTATCATTATGGTCACTTAGGATCTTATTATTGTAAAAATTGTGATTTTGAAAGAGGAACTCCTAATTTTGTTGGCAAGAATGTCGATTTAAAAAATCAAACGATGAAAATTAATAACACTTCTGTTTCTTTAAATAAAGATATTCTCTATGAAGCTTATTCAACGATTGCAGCCTTTGCTCTTACAAGTACTATAGGTATTAAAAAAGACCAAATTTTATATGCTTTAAATAAAAAAACCATGCCTTTAAAAAGAGGAAATACTTATCATTTAAAAAATAAAGATATCACTCTTTTAGAAAGTAAAAATGAAAATGCTTTAAGTTATTATCAATCTTTAAAATATATTATTGATAAAGAAGGAAAAAAATCAGTTGTACTAGGTTTCGAAAATGTTTCTAGGCGTTATAAATATAATGATATTTCTTGGTTATGGGATGTAGAATTTGAATTATTAAATAATAGTAATATTGATAAAATATTTTGTGTCGGTCGTTTTAAATATGATGTTGCTAATCGTTTAGTATATGCTAATATTGATCCTCAAAAAATTATTTTAATTGATGAAATAAATGATATTATAAACATAATCACTAAAGAAACAAAATATAATATTTATACGATGGTTTGTTTTGATATGACAGCCATTTTAAAACAACAAATTGAGGAGGCTTGGCATGGAAACGATTAGAATTGCCCATTTATATTATGATTTAATGAATTTATATGGTGAAAATGGCAATGTTCGAGTGTTAATTAAACATTTAGAAAATCAACATTTAAAAGTAATTACTCATTTTTTAACCATTGATGATGAAATTGATTTTCAAAAGTATGATATTTTTTATATTGGCTGTGGTTCTAAAGAAAACTTTTTACTAGCTTTAAATGATTTAAAAAAATATCGGGATGATATTAAAAAAGCTATAGCTAAAAATAAAATCTTTTTAGTAACTGGAAATGCTTTAAATTTATTTGGTAAATATTATATTTCTTTAGATGAAGTAGAATATAAATGTTTAGATTTATTAGATTACGATAGTGAAGAAATAGATTTTCGGATTGTGGGCGAACAAAGAATGCATTTTAGTCAATTAGAAAATGATTTAATTGGCTTTCAAAATCGTGATAGTGTTTTGAAAAATGTTAATGAACCCCATTTGTTTGAAATTGTGAGTGGTGTCGGTTATGCTCCTAAGAGTAATTTTGAAGGAATTCAAACCAATTATTTTTATGGAACTTATTTATTAGGTCCTATTTTAGCCCGTAATCCTCATTTTACTGAATATCTAGTCCAAAGAATTTTACAAACTAAAAATTTACCTTATCAACCCGTTAATGATTTATATGAAACTAAAGCTTACCAAGAATATATTAAATACTTAGAAATGGAAAATACCTAATAAAAAAACTCTAAATTACTAGAGTATTTTTTTATAAAGATTTATATTTTAGAATATATTGTTCTGAATTTTTTTCAATCTCTATTTTTTCAATAGAATTTTCATTTTCTGTGACAGTAATTTCTAATTCTTTTTCATCTTGTAATAAATTATAGTGATAAGTAGTAATTAATTCTTCTTCGGTAATTAAAATATCTTTATCATTGACACTTTTAAGTAGATCAACTACATAATGTAAATCTAATAAAGGCGAATCAATGTTATCGTAAAGATTCGATATTTCTTCTTCGTGATCTATAAATAATTGATAAACTTTTTGACTTTCAATTTTATATTTAATAACACCAGTTTGATCCATCTTGTAACCGATTATTAAATCCCCTACTTTTTGGCCTTCAAATTGAATAGTATCTTTAGTATTTATAATTTGATAAGAAAACTCATAATCTTCGGCCATTAAATGTTCAAATTTATCAAAGTAACTTAATGAGTTTAAATCTTCTTCAGTTGGTTCTTCTTCTTTTTCTTCGGTAGTAGTATTAGTATTATCAGATTCTTTACTATTTTCTTTGCTAAACATATTTACGATAGCGACAAAACCAAATAAAACCGCTAAGACAATTACCCAAATAGCTAGTACCATTAAAGCATGACTTCTTTTATTTTTACCATTATTTTTATCCATAAAAATCACCCATTTATTTTTTTGTGTAACAATTCTTCTTTATTTACGCCATTTAAATAATCGGCAATAGACATTTCTTTTTTGCCAAAAGGCTTGACTCTATTTAAATAAATTATACCATCTTTACAAGAAATACCCAAACTTTTTTTAGTTACTTCCACAATTTCACTAGAATTATTGACATCTTGGGGGTCAAATGTAGCGGCACATACTTTCATTTCTTCACCATCTAATTTAAAGTTGGCTAAAGGATTAGGATTTAAACCCCTGATTTGATTAATAATTGCTGTACCATTACGGGTAAAATCAATAATTTCATCTTCTCTTTTGATATTATAAGCATAGGTAGCATCTTCTTCGTTTTGCTTAATCCGGTCATTAGTACCAGCTATAATACTCGGAAGAACTTCCATTAGTAAGCGAGAACCCAACTTAGATAATTTCGTTTGTAAAGTACCCATAGTGTCATCCCTACTTATAGGGCATTCTGCTTCTTTGATAATATCTCCCGTATCCATTTTTTCATCCATATACATAATCGTAATACCACTTTTTTCTTCGCCATTTATTATACTCCAATGAATAGGTGCTCCACCTCGATATTTTGGTAACAAAGAAGCATGAACATTAATACATCCTAACCGCGGATAATCTAAAATGGCTTTCGGAATGATTTGACCATAAGCACATGTAATAATAATATCGGGTTTACTTTGCAAAATAGGATCATAATCCGTTTTAATATGATTGGGTTGAAAAACGGTAATGTTATGTTTTAAAGCCATTTTTTTCACGGGAGAAGGAGTTAAAATTTGTTTTCTACCCACACATTTATCCGGTTGAGTTACGACTAATACAACATTGGTATTAATAATTAATTGTTGTAAAATGCTAGTAGCAAACTCGGGAGTACCCATAAAAACTACTCTTAGATTTTTCATGCAATCATCTCTTTCTATTATACAATATTAAATGCGCACTGGATTTAAATCTATATCTAGATGAACTTTAGTATTTAAGTGATAAATCGCATCTAATTCTTTTAAAGTAGGAATTAAATTATCATCAAAACGATACTTAATAATAATTTGAAACCGATACGTATTATTTACTTTAAATATATGAGCTGTTGTCGGTCCTAAAATAATTGTTTTACTATTTAAATGACTACGTAAGTAATTAGCTGTCTTTTGAGCTTCTTCACTACATAGTTCATAATCTTTACTGATAATTTTAATACTTACTAAATAATAATAAGGCGGATATTTTAATTTTTTACGAATATTCATTTCATAGTTATAAAATTTTTGATAATCTTGTTCCGCTACACAATTTAAAATATAATTCGTCGGATTAAAGGTTTGAATGACCACTGTTCCTACGGTTTTACTACGCCCTGCTCGTCCGGCGGCTTGATATAATAAATCAAAAGTTCTTTCGCCACTGCGAAAATCGGGGACATTTAAACTAGTATCCGCATTAATAATTCCTACTAAAGATACATCGGGAAAATCTAGACCTTTACTAATCATTTGCGTTCCTAGTAAGATATCGTATTCGTGATTTTTAAACTTTTCAATGATTTTTTTATGACTATTTTTATTTCTAGTAGTATCGGCATCCATTCTAACTACTCTTAAATCGGGATACATATTTTTAATTTCGGCTTCGAGCTTTTCAGTACCATAACCTAAAAAATCTAGTTCTTGATGACAATTGGGACAATTATCTTTTTTAAAAGTAGTATAACCACAATAATGACAACGTAAATTATTTTTAGTTTTATGATAAGTTAGAGTAATATCACAATGAGGACATTTATATGTATAACCACAACTAGCACAACTGATTGTAGTCGAATAACCGCGGCGATTTAAAAGTAAGATAATTTGTTCTCCTCTACTAATAGCACTTTCTATTTCAATTTGTAATCGTTCACTTAATAAATAATTACCTTTTTTAATTTCACTAGCCATATCAATAATACAACAATTAGGTAGAGGTGACTGATTCACGCGGTGATTTAATGTTAATAAATGATAGATATTTTTTTGGGCACGAGCCATTTTTTCTAAAGTAGGAGTAGCACTTCCTAATAAAAGAGGAATATTGTTATATTGAGCTCGAAATTCAGCGACATCAATCGTATTATATTTAGGGGAATTTTCTTGTTTATAAGATTCAGAATGTTCTTCATCGATAATAATTATTCCTAAATCTTTTAAAGGAGCAAAGATAGCACTGCGGGCTCCAATAACAATTTTGACTTCTCCTCTAACAATTTTGCGCCATTCATCATATTTTTCACCATCTGATAAACCACTATGTAAAATAGCAATTAAACTACCAAAACGACTAGTAAAATGACGTACAAATTGGGGCGTTAAACTAATTTCCGGAACTAGAACTAAAGCCGTCTTGCCCCTTGCTAAAACTTCAGCAATAATTTGCATATATACTTCGGTTTTACCACTACCCGTAACTCCATGTAATAAATATTTTTGATGCGTATCTAAATGCGCTATAATCTCATCATAAACTTTTTGTTGTTCTTCATTTAATTCTTTTTTAGTTTCTTTTTCTAAATCTTCATTAGTTAAACGATATACTTCTTCTTTACTTTCTAAAATGATGCCATTTTTCAAAAGCGTTTTGGTAGCTGAAACTGAAATAGCATTAGCTTCTTTTTTTTCTACTACTTCTTCGGTTTCTATTAAAGAGATAATTTCTTTTTGGGTGGCATTTTTACATAATAAAAGGGCTTCGTTAGCAGAAACATTTAATTTTAAATAAGTTTGATATTTCTTAGCTATATTAGTTTTACTAGAAGCTTTTAAAGCTTTAGGAAGCATCGTTTGATAAGCACTAGCTAAAGAACAAAGAGTACTTTCTTTAATAAAATTACCTATTGCCATTAATTCTTCGGTTAAAATAACTTCATCATCAACTACGGAATTTATATCTAAAACTTGTAAGTCTTCTGCTACCGTATCTTTTATTTTTAAAATAAAGCCTTCTAAAGTTTGTTTGCCAAAAGGAATATTTACACGTTTACCAATAGCGATTTGACTACATAAATGTTTAGGAACATGATAAGTATAATTTTCTAATACTTGTTTGGTTTTTAATTCCACTAAACATTCGACGTACATAAAATCACCACCATTTATTTAATTATAACATGTAATTTAAAAATAACTAGATTACGATTGTAAATAATCTAGTATTTTTTGATAATGATCTCTTAAATCTTCTAAAGAATAAGCACAATTAGCAGGTGAAGTACTCGGTAAGTTTATTTCCGGTATGGCTATTTGGTCGTGAAAATATTTTTGATAATAAAAATGGGCTTTTTGGCCCGTAGTAAATATAACTTTAATATTAGTTTTAGCAAGCAAACTCGGTATATCATTAACGGTTTCATTTTTGATACTTTGATCACTTGAACCATTTATTTCACAACTAGCTAAAACATCCCATAAAGCAATATGATGTTTTAATAAAAAAGCTTTTCTATCCGTAATTTTTTCTTGAAATATTAGTTCTAAAACTCGCCAAAAGCGATTTTGCGGATGACCATAATAAAAGTGGACTTGTCTAGAATACTTACTAGGCATCGTTCCTAAAATCAAAATTTGGGCCTCAGAATCATATATTGGTTCTAATTCATGTTTGACTAAATTACCCATGATATTTAAGCCGCCGCTTGTTTGATTAGTTTGGCATGTAACACGACTTTAATTTCATCATTATAACAAGTAGACAACGTTAATATCTTATCACTAGTATTAACATCGGCATTAAAATCAAAAGCACTTCTACTAACAATGGTATCAATAAATTTTTGATGGCTTTCTTCCGTACCAAATTGACTAGTTAAATAATAAGTTTCTGTTGGTATTTTATAAACGGAGAATACTTGCCATAAAGTTTTTTTCGTCGGTGTATTTAAATGGATAACATAATTATCGGTATCTGTATACCAACTATTTTCCAAAATATTTTTTAATGAACCAAAAATAGTTTTATTTTGACGACCATGGCCATAAATAATGGTATTATGATCAAAATCATTAGGATTGTTCCGATAATCCATGAAAACCCAACCGCCCCCATTACTATTCTTACTAAAAGCATGGGTTAAATAAAAATCATTATCTTTCGCTTGGACGACAGGATAATTAATGTTAGTGCCATTAACTTTAATAAAAGCTACTGTATCACTATTCTTTTTTAACATTTCGGTAAAATCGACATCAATCAAAGGAAGTTCAATATATTTCCAATAATCACTCGATTTATCTTCCCCACTAGGAGCATTGACTATCTCTTCGTTTTCGGTATTAACTGGTACTTCTTCAACCTCGATTGTATTTTCAATATCTTTAATTTCCGAATCAATGGCTTTATTATCTTTCACCCATAATAATATTTCAATAACTCCAAAACTAGTTCCTAAAATACTTATTATAGCAATCACAACCCAAACCCATAATTTTAATTTTCTTTTCGGTTTTGAAGATTTATTAGTTTTTGTTGGTTTAGCTATCTTTTGTTCTTCTAACTTCTTTTTATCCATAAAAATCACTTCACTTCCCATATTATAACACAAACCAGGTATATATGTAAAATTAGGCAATTAAAAAAAGAATAATTTTACTCATTCTTTTCTATTTGAATACTTATCTTATGACCATTTAAATCCATTTCTTCGCCCTTAATAATTTTATCATCAATAGTAACAGCTAAAGTTTCCGTGGCAATGTAACTTTGGTAATTAGTTAACATTTTGGTAAAGAAAGTATCCCCTTTAACATGAATACAAATCCGATCTGTTACTTGATAATCATTATTTTTACGAATATTTTGAACTTTCGAAACAAATTCTCGGGCTAGACCTTCTAACAATAATTCATCAGTAAGAGCAGTATGTAAAATAATAAATTCGTTGTTTTCCATACCAACATCAAAGCCTTCTTTAGAAGCAATGCGAATATCAACCATTTCTTCAGTGACAACTAAATCTTCCCCACTAAGAGAAATAGTAATGGATTCATGATTAGTTAAAGTCATAATATCTTTTTCGGTTAAAGATGCTAACACTTCTTGGAATTCTTTCATCTTACTACCGACAATTTTACCGGCTACTTTAAAATTAGGTTTAACATAGAAATTCATATATTCTTGTAAATCATTAGCAAATACTACTTCTTTAACATTTAATTCTTCTTTAATAAGTGGCAATAAATCTTCGATTTCAGCTTGGTGTTTACCATCAATAATAGCTCTTGATAATGGTTGACGCACCTTTATTTTCTTTTCTTCTCTGACATAACGACCAATACTTATTAAGTTACGAACTAAATCCATTTTAGCTTCTAATTTTTTATCGATAAGAGTAGGATCGGATTTAGGAAAATCAGCTAAGTGAACTGAAACTTCCCCGGTTAAATTTTTATAAATTTCTTCGGTAGTATAAGGAATAATAGGAGCACATAACTTACATAACCCTACTAATACTTCATAAGTAGTTTGATAAACTGATTCTTTCGAAGTATCTAACTCACTTTTCCAAAACCGATTACGATTTCTTCTAATGTACCAATTTGATAAATCTTCGGATACAAAATTAGTTAGCGCCCGCGTTACTTGATTTAAATCATATTCTTCATAATACTCGGTACAAGTAGCTACTAATTGATTATATTTAGAAATTAGCCACCGATCAATTTCTTCTCGGTCTTTGATGGCTACTTGACAATCATCTAAATCGATATGATCGGCATTAGCATACATTTGAAAGAAAGAATACGTGTTTTTAAGCGGATTAAAAAATTTAGAATAAACTTCTTTAACTCCTTCCACATTAAATTTAAGAGGAGTCCAGACGGGAGAGGCATACAACATATAGAATCTAATAGGATCAGCACCATACTCGGTCATGATTTCTTCGGGATTAATAATATTACCAGTCGATTTACTCATTTTCTTGCCATTAGCATCGAGCATCATATCATTGACGACGACATTTTTAAAACTAGATTCCCCACTAATTAGGGTTGATAAAACTAATAACACATAAAACCAACCTCTGGTTTGATCGATACCTTCGGCGATAAAGTCAGCTGGGAATTGTTGTTCAAATAATTCTTTATTTTCAAAAGGATAATGATATTGTGCATAAGGCATAGCTCCCGAATCAAACCAAACATCTAAGACATCACTTACTCTACTCATTTTTTTACCACATTTAGAACAAGTAATATGAATCATATCGACATAAGGACGATGGAGTTCTAAATTTTTAATATCTATATCTTCTAAAGCTCTTTCTTCTAATTCTGCAATCGAGCCAATAGTTTCAAAATTACCACAAGAACAAGTCCAAACTGGTAATGGACAACCCCAATACCTATTTCTGGAAATACCCCAATCTATCATATTCTCTAACCAATTATTAAAACGTTTCGTACCGACATATTCGGGATACCAATTTACTTTTTGATTAGCAGCGATAATTTCTTTTTGATATGTGGTATTAGCAATATACCAAGCCGGTTTAGCATAATAAATTAAAGGTTGTTTACATCGCCAACAATGAGGATAATCATGAGTCATTTTAATCTTTTTAAATAATAAATCATGTTCTTTTAAATATTTAATAATTTCAATTTCTAAGTCTGGATCCGTAACTAAACGGCCTTTCCAAGGTCCTAGCGTATAACAGCCATCTTTATCGACAGGATTTATAAAAGCAATATTATTTTCTTGACATACTCGGTTATCATCGACACCATAAGCAGGTGCTAAATGAACAATCCCGGTTCCATCTTCAGCAGTTACATAATTATCTGCTACAATAGTAAAAGCTTTGCCATCAACTTTTAGAAAAGGCAGGAGTTGTTCATAGGTTAAACCAACTAAATCGGAACCTAAACAAGTAGATATAACTTCGTATTCATCTCCTAAAACTTGGTTAGCTAACGATTTGGCAATAATAAAAGTATAACCTTGGGATTTAACTTTAAGATATTCTAAATTAGGATTTACACATAAAGCCACATTAGCCATTAAAGTCCAAGGTGTAGTCGTCCAAACTAAAACATAAGTATCTTCACTAGTTAAATGAAAAGGCACAATAACCGTATTGACAGTTACTTCTTTATAACCTTGAGAAACCTCATGACTAGCTAGTTCTGTTCCACAACGAGGACAATAAGGTAATACTTTATTGCCATAATAAAGTAAGCCTTTTTTATTTAACTCATTAATTAACCACCATTCGGATTCAATATATTCATTACTACACGTTACATAAGGATGATCACAATCAATAAATTGACCCATCATATCCGTTATCTTTTTTACTTCATCAATATTACTATCCGTTTCTTTTTTACATTCTTGGCAAAATTTTTCGACTCCTAGCTTTTCAATATCAGCCTTACTTTTAAAACCTAATTTCTTTTCGACATTAACTTCAATAGGTAGTCCATGCGTATCTAACCCAATTTTTCGTAAGACATGGTAACCTTGCATCGTTTTATATTTACAAAAAGCATCCTTAATAGTTTTCGCAAATACATGATGAATTCCCGGTTTAGCATTAGCATATATAGGGCCATCATAAAAGACAAACTCTTTATTTCCTTCTCTATTTTTGGTAGTCAATTGTAAAATATCTATTTTTTTCCATTCCTCTAAAATAGATTTTTCAACTAAAGTAGCTTTTCTTTTATCCAATTCTTTAAAATTCTTCATTATTTCCTCCAAACAAAAAGATAGTACCCAAAGGACGAAAATGCCGTGGTACCACCTTTATTTTTACTTTATTTGATAACGCAATAGATTGCGGAACACCCATACTTTTATTTCTGGATTCAACTCCCAAGTGATTTTCTATAAAAGTTTTTATTTGTTTCCACCACCCACAAACTCTCTTTAAAAATACTTTTATATACTCTTCTTGTTCTTCGTTTTTCTTTTTATTAGTATAACTTATGAATGAGAATACTGTCAAGCAGTTACCAATAAATCCTTATATTTATCAATATATGTTTGTAAGGCCATATTATACTCAGATACAGAATCTAAACCGATAATTTTTTCTTCTTTAGCATCTAGTTTACGAATACACACAGTTTTATTAGGATTATTAGTAGATAAAACCATATAGACGTAAGGAATATTATTAATTTTAATTTTATCTAATAAAATATATTCTTGATTATCTTCTAAAAGTATAGTCTCCATTATAATTTAAATCCCTCTCTTCTGTTATATAACTTTTAACAAATTTATACCAATTACTCCGATTAGCTAAATTAGTAGTTGCTAAGAAATGATCAATATTTTGATAATTAGTTCCAAATAATTGATTAAAAACGCCGATACTTTGATTTACATTATCTTCCCCTATTGATTGATAGACAAAATATAGAGCGATAATTGGGTTTTCACTTTTGGATTTAGCTTCAGAATAAATCTCGTAATAATCATAACTAGTAGCATTTTCCACTGGATGATTTTCATCTAAACGATAATGAGTAGTATTAGGAACGACATGTTTACTACTAAATTCTTCGACTTCATCATTTAAATAAGCCGTACTCTCAATACTCGTACTAACATTCTTACAAACATTTACAATCGAATCACTTTTAATACCAGCTATTAAAGCAATGGAACAAGCTCCGGCAGCTAATAAAACCCGATTAGTTTTAAACTTCTTCTTATGAATGGGTATTTCTAACTTAGGCTTAACACTCATTCTTTGTGAATCTCTTATTTTCTCAGCTACATACTCAGCTTCTTCATCAGCAAAAGCACTTTGTAAATTTTTTAACACTTCTTCTTCTAAATGACTTAATTGTTGGTCAACATTTTGTTTATAATTTTGTCTTTTAACTTCAAACATCCATTCATCGTAATTTAAAGGGGTAGAATTTGTCATCTTAATCACTCTTCTATTCTAATATAAAAATACTCTTAAAAAGAACTAATTGTCAACAAAAAGAAAAGCGAACATGTAAATACAATGTTTTTAATATTTTTGTGTTATGATTAAAAGAGAAAAGAGGATATAAAGATGAAGATAGAACCATCCCTATTTAAAGAATATGATATTAGAGGAACTTATCAAAAAGATTTAAACGAAGAAGTAGCTTACCAAATTGGACGAGGTTATGGCAGCTATTTACGAGAAATATTACATAGTGATACTTGTGTCGTTGGTAGAGATAATCGGTTATCTAGCTTATCATTAAGTAATGCTTTAATTGCAGGTATCACTGATAGTGGTTGCGATGTTTTAAACTATGGTCTTGTTACAACACCAATGCACTATTATTCTCGTTACTTAAATCATACTTATGGCATTATGGTTACAGCTAGTCATAATCCCAAAGATGATAATGGTTTTAAATTTTCTTTTGATAATTTAGCCAATGCCAGGGGAGAAATGATTTATAAATTCCGAGATTATGTTATGAATCAAAAATTCTTATCTGGTCAAGGTAAAGTAATTAGTAAAGATATTTACGAAGATTATTTAAAATATATGCAACGCAATATTAAAATGGGTCCTCGGAAAGTAAAAGCTGTTATTGATTTAGGAAATGGAGCAACTACCTGTATTGCTAAAAAAGTTCATAGTTTATTTCCCAATATTGAAGCAACCTATATTTGTGATATTAGCGATGGTAATTTCCCTAATCATCATCCCGATCCCGCTGTTGAAGAAAATATGCAAATGTTAAAAGATAAAGTATTAGAACTACATGCTGATGTAGGTATAGCTTATGATGGAGATGGTGATCGTATTGGTATTGTCTTAGAAAATGGTCAATATATTTCCGCCGATCAATATATGATACTTATTATTAAAAACTTACTACCTACTTTAGAAAATAAAAAAATATTATATGATGTTAAATGTTCTAAATCTTTAGAAGATGAAATTAAAAAATTAAATGGTATCCCTTATTGCTATCGAACTGGTACTAGTTATACAGAAGCTAGAACCAAAGAATTAGGTTTATCATTTGGAGGGGAATTCTCTGGTCATATTTTTTTCAATGATCGCGATTATGCTTTAGGAAGTGGAATTTATGCTGGTTTAAGATTAATAGAAATATTATCCAACAGTGATCAAACATTAAGTGAAATGTTAAAAGACGTTAATCACTACTATTCTACTCCCGAAATTAAAATTCCAACTACTAATGAAAAGAAATTTGATATAATTGCCAAAGTTAAAGAATATGCAGAAAATAAAAATTATGAAATTAATGACATCGATGGAGTTAGAGTTAATTTCCCTGATGGTTGGGCTTTAGTTCGAGCAAGTAACACCGGTCCTAATTTAACCTTACGATTCGAAGCCAAAACCGAAGAATATTTAGAAGAACTAAAAAAAGAATTTACAAGTATTGTTAATCAATATTTATAAATTCTTTTTATTTG
>CAZQAO010000027.1:0-3618 GCA_964591225.1 uncultured Muribaculaceae bacterium
AACGAACAATTGTTTTATTTTTATATATTTTATAGTATACTAATAATGGTGGTTTTTTATGGATATCAATGAAAAATTAAAAATATTAGCTGATAGTGCTAAATATGATGCATCCTGTTCTTCAAGTGGAAGTACAAGAGCTAGTAAAAATGGTATTGGTAATACTTCTATATCCGGGATATGTCATTCTTTTGCTAGTGATGGACGATGTATTTCCCTTTTAAAAATTCTACTTACTAACTGCTGTATTTTTGATTGTAAATATTGTTTAAATCGTAAAAGTAATGAAATTAAAAGAGCTATATTTACTCCCGAAGAAATTTGTCAAATTACAATTAATTTTTATAAAAGAAATTATATTGAAGGTTTATTTTTAAGTTCGGGAATTATAAAAAGTCCTGATTATACGATGGATTTATTAATTCAAACAGTGGAATTATTACGGAAAAAATATCATTTTGGAGGATATATTCATGCTAAAGCTATACCAGGAGCAAGTGAGGCTTCTTTAAAAAAATTAGGTTCATTAGTTGATCGTTTAAGTGCTAATATTGAGTTACCAACAGAAGCAGGATTAAAACTATTAGCACCTAATAAAGATACCCATAAAGTACAACAAATTATGCAATATGTAAAAACTAATAAGAGTAAATCTTTTGTACCTGCGGGACAAAGTACTCAAATGATTATCGGTGCTACTTTAGAAACAGATAAAGATATATTAGATAAAAGTGAAGCCATGTATAAAAAATATCAATTAAAAAGAGTTTTCTATTCTGCCTATATCCCTGTAAATAAAGATAAGCTCTTGCCATCTTTAGAAATACCACCTTTAAAAAGAGAAAATCGTCTTTATCAAGCAGATTGGTTACTTCGTTATTATGGCTTTACTGCTAAAGATATATTAGATGAAAAGAATCCTAATTTTAATACTTTAATTGATCCTAAAGCAGATTGGGCTCTTAGACACCTCGAAGAATTTCCTAAAGAAGTAAATACTTGTTCATATCAAGAGTTATTAAAAATACCGGGTATTGGAATTAAATCGGCTAAAAGAATTGTTTCATCCCGGCGATTGTTTACTCTCCAATTCCGTGATTTAAAGAATATGGGAGTAGTATTAAAAAGAGCTCAGTATTTCATTACTTGTAATCATAAATATTTTATTAATCCAGCTTATTTCAAAAAAGAGTTTATAGAAAGCAATTTAGTTTTAGAGGAAAAAGAATTAAATACTACTAATAAAAAGCAATTATCTTTATTTGAATGAAACAAGTAGACACTATTTATATTTATGAAGATTCTTTTTCTTCGTTGCTTTCCCTAATTAAGTTGTTAATTAAAGATAAAATAAAACCCTTAGATATTAAAAATACTCGTTATACTCCTACTCTATTAGATACCTTAGTAACTCCTAAAATAGATGAAGAAAATATCTTACCCTTTTGGATATCAAAAACTAATAAAAACATTGTGAAAACTACATATTATATTTTTTTATCAAATGTTTTAGAAAAAGAATTAATTATCTATTATTTTTTATTAAATGCCTTAAAATATCAAGATAAAATCTTTTATATGCGTAATTTAAATTGTGTCAATAAAGCTTTAAAAATTAGTCATTATGTAGCGAACGAAAATCATAAGTTTAAAGGATTTACTCGGTTTAAAGAATTAGAAAATAAAGTTTTATATGCCGAAATAGCTCCTGAAAATAATATCCTGCCTATTTTAAGTCATCATTTTCAAACCCGTTTAAAAAATGAATACTGGATTATAAAAGATCAAAATCGCGAAATACTAAGTATCTATGATAAACATCATTTTTATATTATTAATAATAATGAGTTAGATATGAGTAACATAAAACCTAATTTAGAAAATAAAAAAATCGAAGAATTATGGCAAGTTTTTTATCAAACAATAGGTATTAAAGAAAGAAAAAATGATCGATGTCGGATGAATTTTATGCCCAAAAAATATTGGAAAAATATGATAGAAATGAGTGATGAAATTGAAAAAAATAGTTAATGGCCAAGTTTTACAAGATAAAATGAAAGAAGCAATTTTACTTTTAAGTGATACTGTCAAAAGTACTTTAGGTCCTATTGGTAGTAATACGATTATCGATCATTCAACATTCTCACCATTTATTACTAATGATGGAGTTACTATTGCCAAAAATATTGAAAGTGAAGATGCCGTCGTAAATACTATTTTAGAAATTGCTAAAGAAGCTGCTATTAAAACTGATGAAACGGTTGGTGATGGAACTACTACGACTTTAGTTTTACTAGAATCTATTTTTTTAGAGGGCTTAGAAAAAATTAAAAATGGCAAAAAAGCCATGCAATTAAAAAGAGAACTTGATGAAGCCTTATCCCAAATAATTAATCTTATTAAAGCTAAAAGTCAAATCCCTAAAAAAGAAGATTATCTTAAAATTGCTACTATCTCTGCTAATGATAAACAAATAGGTTCCATTGTCGCCAATGTATTTAATAAAGTTAAAGATCCAGATGCTATTGAATTAATTGATAACAATAACCCGGATACGTTAGTTATATATCAACAAGGATATCGGTTTGAAACATTACTGGCTTCACCCTACTTTTTAAATACTTCAAAAATTGTCTATATTAATTGCACTATCCTACTGGTAAATCAAGAAATTAATTCTTTAGAAGTTATAGCTCCAGTTTTAAATCAAGTGATAGAAAATGATCAACCTTTAATTATCATCGCCCCTGATTATAGTGAAGAAGTTATTAATTCTATTTTATCTTGGTATTTAGATGAAACTGCTAAGATTATTCTTTTTAAAAATCCTGAATATGGTAAGCATTCTTATGCTTTCTTAGAAGATTTAGCCATTTTAGCCAATTCCACTATTGTTCAAAATATAAATAATGATAACCAGCT
Organism: uncultured Muribaculaceae bacterium; assembly: GCA_964591225.1. Lineage (GTDB taxonomy): Bacteria > Bacillota_I > Bacilli_A > RF39 > UBA660 > MGBC108787. The sequence goes on from CAZQAO010000027.1 coordinate 2,923, forward strand.
ATCTTTAGGAACAATTGAACGAGTAGAAATTACTAATGACCAAACAATTTTTAATTTTACTCTAAATAATGATATCAAATCATATATTAAAAATTTAAAAAAAGAAAGTAAGAAAAATATGAATGATTTAGATTATCAATTTTATAAGAAAAGAATTTCAATGTTTACTAAGGGCCGAGCCTTAATCAAAATTGGTGGATATACAAAAACTGAGATAAGAGAAAAACATATGCGTTATCAAGATGCCTTATGTTCATTGAATGTAGCTAAAAAAGGTATTTTACCTGGTGGAGGTATTACTTTATTAGAAATTCAAGAACAACTCTCCAACCAAACAGATGGTTTAGAAATACTCAAAAATGCGTTAAATAAACCTTTTCGACAAATACTTCAAAACGCTGACTTAGATGATCAAGAAATATTTATGGAAATTAAAAATAATCATTTTCAAAAAATATACAATGTTTATCAAAATAATTATGAAAATATAAATGAAACCTCTGTATTAGATTCGACAGAAGTTCTGTTAAATAGCGTTATTAATGCTTGTTCTATTGCCAGTATGTTACTTACTACATCTAACTTAGTAATTAATGAATGTCAAAACAATTTAAATAAACAAAATGAATACACTGAATTTTAATATTAAATTTATAGAGTTAGAAATCAAACTAAAAAGCACTAATTGGTGCTTTT
>CAZQAO010000027.1:3718-12496 GCA_964591225.1 uncultured Muribaculaceae bacterium
TTTATGTATATATAAAGTTTATAGTACAAAAAACCTCGCATATAAAAATACGAGGGTTATTAACAAATGGGGCGAAATGTGGGGATCGAACCCACGCATACCGGAGCCACAATCCGGCGTGTTAACCACTTCACCAATTCCGCCATATATATGTAGATAGAATAACAAATAATTGAATAAATTTCAAGACTAAGATATAATTAAAATTGGGAAGTGAAAATAATGTTAACATTAAATTTTTTTCAAACTTTTTTTAGTGAATTATCAAGTTTTTTATATGATTTTAAAAAAGAATTTATAAAGATTTCTGCTAGTATTCATCATTTTTTAAATCGTTATTTTTCTGATACTGCACTTTTAGTTTTTGCCATTGCTATTGGAGCTATTTTATTAATATTAATATTTCAATCGATTATCAACAAAAAATAGTTCTTTTTTTTTGAACTATTTTTTATCTATATAAGTATTTAAATCTTGAGTACGATACTTTAATTCGGGCATTTGACTGGTAGGAACAAATCCACTTCGGGCATTAATAACATCGGGAATACGATTGACGATATCAGCGCACGTAAGTTCCACTGTACAAGGTTTATTAATAACCATAGTTGTATTTGGTTCTCCTTCGATTGTCCATTCATTGACATCAAATTCTTCTTTACTATAAACCTTACCAATACATTCAGCTTCGATGGTAATTCCTTCTTCGGTTAAAGCGGTTACTACTGCACTCATTCCCGTAGCATCTCCAGCTTTTATAGTCATATCAAGGGTACTTGAATAAATATCTTCTTCATTAGTTTTCGGAATACATTGTTGGGTAATACTCTTTAGATGTAATCCCAACTTATCAATAAGCCAACCAGCAACATTCCACATATAACTAGGAGAATATCTTCTCTCTGTAATTAATTTTTCTCGCTCGTCATCACTCATTCGATCTACACTAGCCACTTCTTTATCAAATTCATCTAACGTTAAGCCAGCGCCATGAGCTTTAGCAAGAGCAATACCATAATCTTCGACGTTGTAAGAGCTACTACCCTTTATTTTAGTAATCTTATGAGTAGAAGCAGCTAAATTACTTATTAATCCGCCCCAGAAAATATCTTGATAGCCACAACCAGTAACGGTTACATTATTAGCTTTAGCTAAACTATCTAATTCTTGGAATAAAGTTGGGTTAGAATTACTAGCAAAAAAAGCTTCTTCACAAGTTGTAACGACATTAACTCCACTCCGGATACAAGTTCTTAAAACTTCTTCTAAATCATTTAATAAACTCATTGTCGTAACAATTGCAATATCCGGTTTAACTTCTTTTAAACGACTTTCCATAACACTTACATTTTCAACCGTAACGCCCTTATTTTCAGTTTCCATAATAGAACCAATATCCCGACCGATGATTTCATCATTAACATCAAAAGCTAGAACAATATCGGACCCTTTATCTAAAGCATACTGCATAGTAAATTTACTCATCTTTCCACAACCAATTTGAGCTACTTTTACTTTTCTTTCCATAAATTTTTCCTTTCTATAAAACATCATCTAAATTTACATTTTCTTCTCTAATTAAATCAGCAAATTCTACTTTAAATCTCGCAATCTCTTTTTTCTTAGCATCCTCATATATATTTTTCGCATTACATATCGCTTTATACACATGTTTTATTTTTACTTCACTTTCATTATCATATAGAGCGTAGGTAAAAGCATTGGAAAGGATAGTTAAACAAATATCTGGATAACGACTAGCTACTTCATAAACTCTTTTATATTCATCTGTCATTTCCACAATAAACTTCATAATTCTTTCTTTGACAAAATTCGTATAATTCATTTTGACACCAATTTGTTTTTCTAATTTAGGGATTGTTCCCATAAGAATTTTAACTGTTGTAGGTTGGTCAGCTTCTAAGACATCAATTTTTTGAAAACGTCGTAAAAAAGCCCGATCTCTTAAAATATATTGTTCATATTCTTCCGTGGTAGTGGCCCCAATCATCTTAATTGATCCCCGGTCTAAACCTGATTTTAATAGATTGGCAAAATCAATACCACCATTTTCATTAGTATTGCGATTTACTAAAACGTGAGTTTCATCAATAAATAGAATAGTTTTATCGCGAGCATCTAATTCTTTTACTAATAAGTCGACTCGATTCTCTACTTGCCCTTCACTAACACTCGAACCTAGTAAACTAGAAATATTAATTTTAATTAATTCCCAACCTAGCAAGGCATTTGGTACTAATCCTCTTTGAATCCGATAAGCTAAACCTTCGACAATAGCGGTTTTACCAATTCCTGGCTTTCCTACTAATAAGGCACTTTTCTCCGGAGTCAGTAACGTTAAAATACATTGTTTAATTTCATTATCACGTGCTATAGCGGGATCAGTTATAAATTCTTTTTTGGTAAAATTATCCCCATAGCGTTCTAGCATGCTTATTTTTGTATTATCCATCTACCTCACCACTTTTATTATATAGCATACACCAAAAAAGAAAAAGTAAAACCCACTTTCTCTTTTTTCATTTTACATATTTTCGCGCCCATAAAAATCACAATAACCAGGTAAAGAATAACCATTATTATATAAATATTCGCAAACATCAAACATATCATAATCTTCGAAATCACTAGTATTTTTTAGCTTTTCATAATCTTGATTATTCTTTTGTAATTTATCATAAGTATCACGACTTACATAAACCGTTATTTCTATATTAGAGTCATATATATGAATAGTTTTATTTTTTAAATCAGCTAGTAGTTTTTTAAATATCTTATTATTTAAATTAGAATATTTAGTATCATAATATAAATCTAAAATTTCATAGTTTTCATCGGTATAGTTATGATCTTTAAAATTATATTGAATAAATGTAGGATTATATTTGTATTCAACTTTTATCTTATCTTTTAAGCTATCATCAATTTCCCAATTATTACGAAAAGAATCAAAAACTAAATTATCTTTAAACTGATACTCAAAAGTTTTAGTCGTTAATTCTTGCGGATCATTATATAAAATAGATGTATTGGCTACTTCAATAGTACCAATTCCAATACCTATTCCTAAGAAAATAATACTACATAGAAAAGTTATTAATAAAGCTGTCATATTACTACGACGATTAAAGATAAAATTAAATATAAAGATAAAGATACAGATTCCTAAAACTAATAAAGCAATAATACCGATATAGAAACCAAAATAAGTAACTCCTTTAAATAATAGATAGATACTAATACCTAAAGCTATTGTAATACCTATAATAAATAAGATTACCCCTAAAAGAAACCAGAAGGCGATAAATTTAACAAATATTACAAAGATATTAACTAGTAAATCAATAATCCCTAAATGATTAGATTCTTTATCTTTAGGTTTATTTACTCTAACTTGTTCTTGATTTTTCTTGCTAGCAATATTTTTAGGTGTTTTTTTATCTGGATAAGAATCGTCTTTGCCAAAAAAATCAGTATTTAAATAACGACATTCAAAGATTTTAACAAACAAGACAATGGCAAAAACTAAATAAATAATTTCAAAAAAGAAATTGCCAACAGCGGAAATAGTAGTATATAAAGAATATTTACCTAAGGCTAAAATTAAGTTTTCTAGTAACTCACCAGCTAAATATTTAATAAATATAAAAGGTATTTTGCACAATAGGATAATAATTAATATTCCTACTAGTTCGATAAAGAAACGAACAATTTCTTTAAAACTCTTATGAGAAAAGGTATAAATTATTCTTTCTAAAACATCCATAAGTCGATTAACAAAGTTATTAAAACTATTTTTATTTTTACTTGGAGTTTTCTTAATTTTATAGGCTGCTAGAAGTTCCTCTGCTAATTCATCAATATCTCCCAAAGTTTTTACCGCTTCTTTTTCAGTAGCTCCCTGAGAAACTTTTTCATCAATAAATTCAGCATATTCTTCTAATATATCTGTAATTTCACTTTCTTCTAATATTTCCAATTTTTTATGTAATTTATTTAAAAACTCTTCCTTATTCATTATTCTCACTCCCATTAATAAAATTATTGACTCGAGTTGCAAATTTAGTCCACTCTTTAACTTGATCTCTTTTACGTTTTTTACCCGAAACCGTAATATGATAATATTTTCTAGTCGGACCTTCTTTGGACTCTTCCAAATAGGTTTCAAAATAACCTTCATTCGTGAGTCGTTTTAAAATTGGGTAGATAGTACCTTCATTGACATCCACAATTTTGCGAACCGATTCAACCAGTTCATAACCATACATATCTTTTTCTTCTACCATTAATAGAATTATTAGCTCTAATACGCCTTTTTTAAATTGGGTATTCATACTGACTACCTCCAAAAAAAGAATACATCTACTACTGTGTATTGTCAAGTACTAAATTAAGTTTAGTAATATTTATAGTTAAAAAAAGAAAAACTTAATCGTTTTCTTTATTCACTTCGTAAAGCAATGACCGGATCTTTTTTGCTAGCAATCTTAGCTGGTATGGCACCTCCAATTAACGTTAGTATTAAACTAATAGTAATTAAAATTATAGCATGAACAGGATTTAAAATAGCGACATTCTTTAATTCCGTCAAATTATATAAAATCATATTCGTTGGAATTAACAATAAACGAGCAATAATTATCCCGAGTACTCCTGATGTTAGTCCAATAATAAAGGTTTCAGCATTAAATACTCGCGAAATATCTTTTTTACGAGCTCCTAGACTACGCAGAATACCAATCTCTTTAGTTCTTTCTAATACGGAAATATACATGATAATACCAATCATAATTGACGATACAACCAAACTAATCGCACTAAAAGCAACTAAAACAATCGTAATGGCATCCATAATATTACCAGATAATGACGACATCAATTCAGCTTGATCCGTATAGATTACTTGGTCATCAGCATCTTTACCTTCGTTATATTTATCTAAATAAGAAATTAACTCATTTTTAGCATTAAAATCTCTTGGAAAGATTTCAATCATAAAGGGTATTGATTCATCCCCTAAATAAGCTAAATTTTGTTCTTTAGCGGTCTTACCTTCCTTAGTACTTAAATCATATGCTTCTCCCGTTAAAACATTAAAAGCGGCTTCTTTTTGAGCTTGGACGACAGCAGAATTTTTATTTTCGGAAATAACATAATCTAATAAAGATTCTGGATAAATTAATCCCGAAGTTTGCAGGTCACTTGCATAATCTTCTTTTAACCGAATAATCCCCACTACTTTCAAAGTAATAGCTTTGGGAGATTGATACAACGCCTCTAAATCGGTATTAATAACAAAATGATTACCAACTTTTTGATAATAATCATCATTTAAAATCAGTTTTATTTCCCTATTTAAAAGATCATCAAAAGCAATATTTTTATCAGCATTAAATCCTAAATCTTTTAAAATATTATCTGTTACATGATTTTTACTATCGACAATTAATAATAATTCATCTTTATTGGTAGCTTCTCTTCCCGCTAAAATATCATATTTTTCTTCAATCATACTTTTATGATTAGGACTCAAATTTTTAGGAATACTTCCTAAAGTATTTGAGGCAACTACTTGCACTTTACCATCAGTTTTATTTAATAAATTTAAACCGGTATACCGATATTGAGAAATACCACTGACAATATCAGGATTAACTTTATTAAGATAATCTATATAATCTTTAGTAATAAGATTATTATGCGTAAATGTTTCTTCCATCGTTTCTTCTGGAATTATATAAGAAATATCCGGATAATCTTTATCAGACGTAGTAACCTTATTTTCCATCTCTTCTAAAGTTTCTTCATCAATACGCGTAGATTGTTCACTTACAATTACTGGCAAAGATGATAACGTATTACCTTCAAAGATTTCAATTTGTTTATCAAAGCCATTGGATAAAGATAAGACAAGAGCAATACCAATAATACCGATACTAGCAGCAAAAGCAGTTAGAATAGTTCTTCCCTTCTTCGTTCTGATATTATTTAAACTTAACTTTAAAGCCGATAAAAAGCCCATAGAAGTCTTTTTAATTTTATACTCTTTTTCGTCACTTTCATTTTCCAAAATAGGGTTAGAATCGCTAATAATTTCCCCATCGCGCATTTCAATAATCCGATTAGCATAATCACGAGCCAAATCGGGATTATGAGTAACCATAATTACTAGTTTATCTTTAGCAATCTCTTTAATTAATTCCATAATTTGCAAGCTAGTTTTCGTATCCAAAGCCCCGGTTGGTTCATCAGCCAAAATAATATCCGGATTATTAGCTAACGCTCTAGCTATAGCTACTCTTTGCATTTGACCGCCACTTAATTGATTAGGTCTTTTATGAATATGTTCTTTTAAACCTACTCGTTCTAGAGCTTTCTTAGCTTCTTGACGTCTTTTCTTACTAGATACGCCACTTAAAGTCATACCCATTTCAACGTTATCTAGAATACTGATATGATTAATTAAATTATAACTTTGAAAAATAAATCCAATACAATTATTGCGATAAGCATCCCAATCATGACTTTTAAATTTTTTCGTCGACCGATTGTTAATAATTAAATCACCGGTATCATAGCGATCCAAACCACCAATAATATTTAACAAAGTAGTTTTACCACTACCACTAGGTCCTAATATAGCTACAAACTCATTTTTCCGAAATTTTAAATTAACATCTTGTAACGCCACTTGTTTAAAATCACCAGTTTGGTAACTTTTATTTATTTTCTTAAGTTCTAACATAACCTATATCCTTCCTATTTATTGCATCACGTCCATTATAACGCAAATAAAATTCAATGCAAATTGCCATTATTAAAAATTATGAGTAAAGAGCCATAAATTTGCCTAGAAAAATAAAAAAAATAATCTCTATTTTTAGATTATTCTTTTTATTATCACATATTTTATCTTTTTAACATGTAATTGTGATCATAGGTAGTAGTCATTTCTTCATTAGCAATAAGCGTATGACAATCAGAGGTAATCTTATATTGATTATTATTCACCTTTAAAGTATAAACAGCAGGAATAACATTTTCACCATCATATCCAACTGGAACAGGACTTATGTAATCAATATCAAAATTACTATTATTAACATTATTTAAAACGACATTACCACCATCATTAATCGCATGAGATAAAATATAATTCATGGTTTCATTATCACCAATATTAGCATCAGCAAAATTATTTAAAGACAAATTATCAAAGAAACAATGAGATATACTATTTAAAATACTAGTATTAGTTGTATACATATTAACATTAACATTTTTATAATTATAATATGATCCTATATCGAGTGGTAACAAAGAAAGATCAGTTAAATTGCTATCCAATGGTTTAGAAACAAAATCCAAAGAATTATAAGCATTAATAACTAAATTACAACCCACTTTTTCATTTTCCATACTATGAGCTAAATGCAAAGCTTCATTTACTTTTTTTAATTCAGTACTATTTTGATTATTAATTAAATTATCATCAATATTTAAAGAAATATTAATAAGACCATCAGTAATCGAAAAATTAACATAATTAGAAAACGAATTTAATTCTGCTAAAACAGTTTGTTCATCTTTTACGGCATTAATACTTTGAAAATTAAATATAGTGTTATATGTCGCTAGATTATCAATAGTTTCTTTCGTAAGTAGTTTACAATCACTATATAAATTAAAACTACTATCTTTTGGTAAATCAAAAGTATAATTAGCTATATTGCTATTTTTATCAGTATTTAAAGAACAACTAATCGGTTGCGTAGCTTTAATAACAAAGGGATTACTAATAGTAGCACTAATATTAACACTCCGAGTATTTTCATTTAAATCTATTTCATCTTGTAAATAATTTTCATACAACGATAATGATAACTTTTTAGTTGGTATATCTTTTAACATACTTATAAAACTTGCAGGAACATTACCTGTACTCCAAACCGAAAAATGATCCAAAATAGCTTCATCAGCAAAATTTATCTTAGCCATTTTTTGACATAATACTTTATAAGAATTAGTATCATAAAAACTTAAAGCTACACGACCTTTATTTTTAGCAACAATATTTAATAGCTTTTCTAAATCTTGTTCAGTTATATTATCTATAGTTTCATCATCTATAATTACATTATTTAAATCTTGATTATCAGTTTCTAAATTATATTCTTGATCGGTACTAGCAGCAATTACTTTGTCTTCATTAACATTGGCATCATCTTTTTGATTTAGAGCGGCATTTAAATATACACCAGCTAAAATAATACCAACTGGTATTACTATCGCTACCTTTCTTCTTGCTTTAATTTTAAGAGTATTTAATTTCGAACAAGCTTCCTTATAAGTACAATTTAAAATTTTATCAGTTTCTTTAAATTGGGTTAATAAACTTTTTAAATGATTTTTCATCATTTTTAAATCTAAGAAATCTAAATTATCTTTTATTAATTTTAATACCTTATTAATAGTATTTATATTTTCTAATTGAATACTTTTTAATCTTTGTTTAGTACTTTCAAATTCAGTTTGATTTATATTCTTTCTTTTTATATCTGTACAAAAATTATTATATTCATTAATAAATTCTTGTTTTTTATCTTCTTCTTGAGAAATAATTATCTCAATAAAAGTTTTTACTTGATTTTCTCTATCTTGATAACTCATTAAAAATTCCCCCTTAATCTTCAAACGTTTATGTATATTAGCACAAACTTAATAAATAGTCAAACAAATACTATATTATCATATTAC
>CAZQAO010000028.1:0-12374 GCA_964591225.1 uncultured Muribaculaceae bacterium
TTAATTCCTCCTTTTAATTTTAGAAGCCGAAACCAAGTCCTCCGAAGATAATAGCTAACAAAATAAATAAAATTAAAATTATAAATGCGCTACTAACTCCTTGAGAATTACTGTTGCCACCATTTTGGTTGTTACAGCACATATATTTGGACACCTCCTTAAATTTTAAAGACTAAATGAAAGCCCCTACTATGATAATAAGTAAGATAAATAATACAAGTATGATTGCTGGACCAAGTCCATTAGTTCCACAATTATTCATGATTCATTCCTCCTTTATTTGTCTTTTCAATTATATTGTATGGTTAATTATTTGTTTGGTGAGTGTTCTGCTTGTATTTTTTTTACTAATTAGATATAATAAGTGTTGTTTAGGAGGAGAATAATGAAGAAAAAAATATTAATACTAGGGCTTTGTTCGATTATGCTTTGTGGTTGTGGAAAAACAATACCAACTTTAGATAATGGCGAAGAAGCTGTTGTAACATTTGAAAATGGAGATAAAATTAGTATTCAAGATTTATATAATGATTTAAAAAATAATTATGCTTTAGATTCATTAATGAATATGATTGATAAAAAAATATTAGAAGATAAATATAAAGATGATGTTGATAGTGCTAATGAATATGCTGATTCAACTATGAAATCTTTAGAAGAACAATTTGGAGACGATTTACTTAATGCTATCCAAAGTTATACATCTTTCTCTACTGTCGATGCTTATCGTAATTATTCTTATATTTCATATTTAAAAAATCAAGCTAAAGAAGATTATGCTAAAACACAAGTTAAAGAAAAAGATATGAAAAAATATTATGAAGATAATATCTATGGTGATGTTTTAGTAGATCATATATTAGTTACTGTTAAAACTAAAGATGATGCTACTGATGAAGAAAAAACAAATGCTGAAAATGAAGCTAAAGAAAAAATAAATACTATTATTGCTAAATTAAAAGAAAGTGATAATGTTAAAGAAACATTTACTGAACTTGCTAAAGAATATTCTGAAGATGAATCAACTAAAGATGATGGTGGTTCTTTAGGATATATTAATGATGGTACTCTATCTGATAACTATGATGAAGTACTAAAAGCCGCTTTTAGTCTTAAAGATGGAGAGTTCTCAAAAGAAGTAATTACAACAGAATTAGGTTACCATGTTATCTTACGTGAAGCTTCTAAAGAAAAAGCATCTTATGATGATGTCAAAGATACCATTAAAGAAACACTTGCTAATAATTTAATGAGTGAAGATTCATCTTTAGATATTAAATCAATGCAAGAATTAAGAAAAGAATATGGAGTAGATATCGTTGATAGTGAAATTCAAAATCAATATGCAACTTATATTCAAAATGCTCTAGCTCAAGCTGCTAAGAATGATGCTGAAGCAGAAACTAGTGAAACGACAAACTAAAAAAGCGAATTTAAATATCGCTTTTTTTATACCCCTAATTTTTGTAAAGAGGCTTCTATATCTTTATAATTAAAACCCTTAGCTATTAATTTATTTTTTAAATAGTACCTTAATTCTTTGCCTTCATACTTCCGAGATAATTTAAGATATAATTTATTTATTTCTTTTTCTAAAGCTTCTTCATCACTAGGAAAATCAATAGTAGTAAGTAAACTAGTAACTTTAGCTTTTTCGTAACCATTTTGAATACAAGTCTTTAAAATTCGTTCTTTCATTTTAACTTGACTATCTTTTTTATTACTTTTTATTTTTTTATTAACTAGTTTTTTTAATTTATCATCCCAAACTGATTCTTCTACTAAAGCTAAATGATCATTTATTTTATCTTCTGGTAAACCTAGTTCTAATAATTTTCTTTTAATCTTACCAGGACCATTAATAGTCAAAAGAATTTGATCATGAATAAAACTTTTAATATAACTATCTTCATTTAAAAAATGGTTTTCTTCTAATAATAGAAGGGCCTTATTTATATCACTATCTTCATAATTAAAACGTTTTAAATAATTAAATATTTCTTTTTTACTTCTATTTTTATTAGCTAAATATTTAATAGCTTTATAATAACATTCTAAAGATTCATTTTCTCTTAAAATATCATCTAATTCTTGATTAGTCACTTCTTTAGTTAAAACTAAATCATATTTTAAAATAATATCGTCATATAAAGTATATTCTTCGTCATTTTCTAAATAAATCTTATAACGATTGTCTTTTAATTTTCTAAATTTTTTTATTTTCATGTCCTTAGTATAGCATTTTTTTAGAAAATAAAAAAGAAACTTTATTCGGTTTCTTCTTGTTTATATTGCAGACAAGCTTCTTCTAAATCAGCTAATAATTTATCGATATCTTGGTCATTTTTAGTTCTTACGCCACTCGCAAACTTATGACCTCCCCCATTGTATTTCGTGGCAATTTCATTAATAATCGGTCCACGACTGCGAATATTTACTTTATACTGTTCATTTTTTTCATCATAAGTAATAAAAGTCCAAACTAATACATCTTTAATATAATTAAAATCATTTATCATATTCGATGGAGTTGCAGCATCGACTCCGTATTCTTTTAAGATTTCTGGAGTTATTTTAATATAAGCTAAACCACTTTCTTTAAAGATTAAATTTTCGGAGATATAACCATGAAATTTAATCTCATTAATGGGGCGTTCATATAATTTATCATATAGACTAACAAAATCAATTTGACTAACTGCTAATAAACGAGTAACAATTTCAAAAGTTTTAACTGTTGTATAAGCGATTAAAAACCGATCACTATCCGAAACAATTCCTAAAAAGAGATTACCCGCAATATTAGAATTCATTTCTAGTTTCGTATTAAATATTAGTTCCGTAATTAATTGACAAGTACTAGAAGCAGTATCATCTAATAATTCTAAAGAAGCAACTTTTTCTTCATGTGGATGATGATCAATTTTAATAACTTCTTGGTAATCTAAGCCTTCGATACCATCTACTCTTTCTAAAGTGGGAACATCGGTGATAATCAGTAAAGCATCTTTAAAATCTGTAAAATCAGATTTATCTAATAGACCATATTTTTTAAATTTGGCTACCCCTGCTCCTACTGCAATTACATTTTTATCGGGGAATGTTAGGCGAATTGAATCTCTTAAAGCAATCTGACTAGCAATAGCATCAGGATCCGGTCCAATGTGTCTAGCAATTACAATATTTTTATATTTTTTAATTTTTTTATAAATCTTTTTTTCAATATCCTGAGCTATCATATAAGTTCTCCTAACTAATTAAATCATAAGTTTCTAAAGCAATCATTAATTCTTCATTGGTCGGAATAACATAAATAGGTATTTGCGAATCTTTGCTCGAAATAATACCTTCATGTTGTCCCTCGGGTAAAAATCCCGCCATATTCATATTCTTGTCTTCATCTAAATATAGTCCTAAAGAATGCAGTTTATCTATGACATGACTTCTAAAGGTCCGGGCATTCTCTCCTAAACCAGCGGTAAATACTAAAGCATCTACTTTTCCATCTAAGCGTACATAGTATTTAGCAATATAATCGACAAGACGATCAATATACATTTGTTCTGCGAGCTTACAAGTTTCATTACCATTTTCTATTTCCACTTCAATATCCCGGTGATCAGCCGAAATACCACTTAATCCTAATAAACCACTTTGTTTATTTAAAATAGTATCGACATCTTGTAATGATTTACCACTCTTTTCCATATAATAAGGAATAATAGAATAATCAATATCACCACAACGAGTTCCCATCATAATACCTGAATTGGGCGAAAATCCCATACTAGTATCAATACTTTTACCATCTTTAATACAACAAACACTACCACCATTACCAATATGGCAACTAATGATATTAACATCTTTTTTACCTAATTCTTCTTGCATCCGTCTGGTTATATATTTATGACTAGTACCATGAAAACCATATTTTCTAATTTTATAATCTTCATACCAATCCATTGGCACAGAATATAAATAATATTCCCGATCCATAGTTTGATGGAAAGCAGTATCAAAAACTCCTACCATTGGGGTATTAGGTAATACTTCTTGAAAAGCTTTCACCCCAATAATATTAGCAGGATTATGTAATGGCGCTAAACTTGATAATTCTTCGACGGTTTTAATTACATCATCATTAATAATGACTGATTCTTTATATTTATCGCCCCCATGAACTAAACGATGTCCTACACCATCTATTTCATCTAAAGAAGAGATAATATGATTAGATATTAATTCTTCCATTAAATATTCTATGGCATCTTTATGAGTTCGTAAATCTACTTCTCTTTTAATCTTTTTACCAGCAATTTTTATGGTATAAAAACTACCATTTTGACCTATTTTTTCAAAACAACCACTAATTAGTTCTTTTTGTTCTGGTAATTCAATACAATTAAATTTTAAAGAAGAACTACCAGCATTAACTGTCACTATTTTCAAAAATATTCACCTCTTCTTTATTATACAAAAAAAAAAGATATTTGACTATCTTCCAATTACTTTTTAGTTTATTTTTTATTGGGGTCTACTTTTCTTTGACAAGTTTTATATTTTATTTTGGCTAGTTCTTCTTCGCTATTAAAATTTCGTTGCCGATTAGAATCAAAATTATAACCATATTCATTAAATCTTTCATAGTGATTTTTATCCCATTCATTATCATATATTCGATCAAAACATTTATAATAATAATCAATATGTTTACGCATTCTTAATCACCTATTTTTATTTTGGATAATTTTAGCTTTTTTATTCATACTAATAATGGGTGATTAAATGAAAGAAACTTATTTTAATCAATGTATTTTATGTGCAGTATCGTCTTGTAAATTTCATGGTCCCGAAAATAAATGCCATTTAGGTAAAATTTTCGTTACTGCTAATAAAGAGCAAACTCATTGTGCTAGTTATCAAAAAAATGATTAGAGCATGTCCGCATAATCATTTTTTTCATCATTAATATTAATTTTAATAATCTCTTGATTCTTAATAGCTTTATAGATTAAATCTTGATAAGGAATTAAGTTCTCGTATTCTTGACATAATTTTTTTTGGGGATTAATTACCGGGTGATCAGGAACAAAAATAGTACAACAATCTTCATAAGGTAAAATACTAGTTTCATAAGTTTTTATCTTATTAGCAAGAGCAATAATTTCTAACTTATCAAAACAAGCGAGCGGTCTAATAACAGGTATTTTAACTACTTCATTAATCGCTTGCATACTCGTTAATGTTTGACTAGCTACTTGGCCAATTGATTCCCCATTAATAATAATTTTAGCCTTTTCTCGATTAGCAATAATTTCCGCTATACGATACATCATGCGCCGCATTATGGTAATTAAATATTCGTGCGGAATATTTTTATAGATAGCTTCTTGAATTTCGGTAAAATTAATTACATGTAGTTTTATAGGACCATTATACTTACTTAGAATGCGGGCAAGAGATTTTACTTTTTCTTTGGCTTCTAAACTAGTATGAGGAGGGCTTTCAAAATACAAAGCTTCAATTTTAACTCCTCTTTTACAAGCCATATAACCAGCAACAGGAGAATCAATGCCACCACTTAACATCAGTAATCCTTTACCTAAAGTACCTACTGGATACCCCCCTAAACCTTTTAGGGTTTGAAAATAAATTAAACTTTCATTATTTCGTAGTTCTAAATGAATTACGAGCTCCGGATTAATGACATCGACATTTTTATTAGGCATATGTTCTAATAAAAAACTCCCAATCTGTTTATTAATATCGACACTAGTTAAAGGAATATTTTTATTACTGCGTTTAGTTTCTACTTTAAAAGTAGTAAAGTTTAAATTAGTTAATTTACTTAATAAAATATGAGCAATTTCTTCGATATCAATACTATCTATTTTATAAGCAATACCAATTTCATAAATACCAAATACTTCTTGTAATTTCTCTAGAATAACATCAAAATCAGTTTCTTTAGCCAAAATAAAAAAACGACCTTTATCATAATGAGTTTCAATAGCATAATCTTTTAATTTCTCTTTAATATTTTGATTTAACGTTCTAAGAAATAATTTTATATTATCTTTTTTAGTGGTTAACTCGCCATATTTAATCATAATAATTTTTTCCATAAGCATCACTTAAAAAGTCCCTCTAACGGGACTTATTATAGCATATTTTATCATTTGCTTACAAGTTCATTTAACTTAGTATAAACCACTTTAAAAGATGAAAGAAAACGATTAATTTCATCAGTTGTCGTTAAATGGGACAAACTAATTCTTATAGTACTCGCTGCTCTTTTTTTATCATTATAAATGGCCATGACACTAGAAGATAATTCCCCACTAGCACAAGCTGTATTAGTTCCTAAATATATTTCATATTCTTCCATGGCATGAATAAAGGTTTCGGGTTTAATATTCATTAAACTAATATTTAAAATATGCGGAATAGAATACTTAGTTTGATTAAATAATATACCTTCATAACTAGATAATTCTTTGACAATCTTTTCATTTAATCTCTTAACAAAAGTTTCGCGGCGATCTAAATCTTGAACTGCGAGACGAATAGCTTTAGCAGAAGCAACAATTAATGGAACAGCAGGAGTTCCGGGATGAAATTCATTGTCTTTACTACTACCATGTAATAAAGGTGTAATATTCACCCGACTATTTTTATAAAGTAAACCTATACCTTTTAATCCATATATTTTATGCATCGAACAACTAGCTAAATCGACATCGTGAAAATTAACCGGTATTTTACCTAAAGCTTGAGTCATATCACTATGAAATAAACAATTCATATTCTCTTTTTTAATAATTTGGCGAATCATTTTTAAGGGTTGACGAACACCAGTTTCACTATTAACCGCACAGATACTAACTAAAATTGTATTTTCATTAACTAATCTTTTTAAATCTTCAAAATCAATTAAACCATCTTCATCATTATTAACATAACTAATTTTAAAACCAATAGTTTCTAAATATTCACAAATTTTATAAATAGAGGGATGTTCTAGTTTGGAAACAATAATATGATTACCTTTTTTCATATTAGCTAATGCTACACCAATTAAAGCTAAATTATTAGATTCAGTGGCTCCACTAGTATAAATGATTTCACTATCCATAACATTAAAAAGATCACTAATTTGTTTCGTAGCACTATTCATTAAACTTTTAGTTTTTACTCCTAAACTATGTAAAGAATTGGGATTACCTATATATTCTTTACAAGCTTTATTAAAAGATTCCAAAACATCATAGTTAACAGGAGTAGTTGCACTATAATCTAGATATATCATATAATCACCTTACTCTTTCTATTATAAATGATTATATTATTATTTACTACTATTATTGATATTCTTCTAGTAATTTCTTATGAATACCTGGTTCGACTAAATTAATAGCTCCAATAGCTAACTCTAAACTATTTTTAAAATTACCTTTATAGAAGGAAATCTCCGCTTTAGTTAAACCCGTATCTACTTCTTTATTATTACGATACCGATTACCATAGACAATAGCAGTTTCTGCCATTTTGGCAGTTTTAACAATTTCTTTTGAAGTATTATAAAGTTTTAAGACTAAGTCTCTTGCAGTATCGACTCTGGTATTTAAAACCTTAATAGAAATAGGAGTCCGTTCTAATTCTTTCATAATTTCATTGATGCCTTCACTCGCTTCCGATAACTCGACCAAGTAATTATCAGGAATAACAGGTAATTTAAAATCCCGAATTTTATTTTTCGAACGCATTAAGATATCTTTCATTTCATCTAATTGTTCTCTTGCTCTTAATTCATCTTCTTTTAAACTACCAATAGTACGCAATGCTTTTTCTAATTTTTCTTCGACCTTTGATAAACGAACATTTAAGTTTTCCATCTCTTTAGCTAGTTTAATATAATAAGAATTCTTACTCCGATGTAATTCGATTACTTCATCGTATTTATCCCGAATTTGTTTTAATTCATCATGAATTTCTTCAATAACTAAAACATCTTCATCAGTTAAATCATAACTATATTTAATATCATCAATTTTTTGATATAAATTATTATTAATTTTATTTAATTTAGTTACTTTAATTAATAAAGTTCGGGAGTACTCTTCAAAGGTTTTTTTAGCCATTCGTTCTTTATCAAAATCATTCTCAGTTGATTCAAAGTAATCTAAAATAGTTTTTAATTCAAAAATTGAATCTTCTAAATTTAAAACATTTAAACGTTGAAAAACATCGGCGATTTTTTTATTGGCTTCTTCAATATTGTAATCTAAATTTAAAAATTGTAAATTAAAGCCTTCTTTTTCCATTCTTTCTTTCGTTTTTAAGATAGCGGCGATCTTTTTAGGAATCATCTTTTGACCCATTAAAATAATACTCGGAGCTTCTTCAATCACGACTTTTAAATTACCAATGGTATCATCAATTGCTTTAACAATCTTGCCCACTTCTTGATATGATTTATGATCCATGGCAACTTCAAAAGCCCCAAATAATTTATCGACATTTTCAAATTGTAATTCCAGAGGTGATGCCACCATTGAGTAATCATTTTTATGATTATTATATTTAGCTAAAATATCCCGATAACTAGCTTTTAATTGGGTAATCGTCTCCCGATTGCGTTCTTCACTCAACGTAATACTTCTTATTTCTTCTAACAAAAAAGATGATTTTGTTTTAACATACCAAATATCTAATTCAACTTCCGCTAATTTCTTTTTTAATTCTTTATATTTCTTGTCTTGAAATAAATCTTCTATTTCTAATAAAGCATCACTAATTTTAGGAACATCTTCATCTTTAATTTCCGTAAATCTTCGTTGCCATTCTTCATACATTTCTTTGGTATCAGCATTATTAACTAGGGGTTCAACTTTATTTAACTCTGACAAGATACTGGCGGAAATAATTAAATTCTTTTCGCGTTCCAAATTTCTAATATGATCTGAATATCTTTTTTTCTCTTTTCGACTAATAAACTCTAAAGTAGCGACGATAAGTACCATTGCAATAACATAATAACTAATTCCGATTAAAATAAAAGCTGTCCTTGACATATGAATCACAATCCTATTCTATTTCATTGTATCATAGTTTGTCGCTTTTTGGAAAAAAACATCAAAAAAAATCTTAAAAAATAAGATTTCATTCATTTAATAACGAGATAGCTTCTTCTAAACTCGAAACTGCTAAGATAGTAATATCCAAATTATTTTCTTCTTTGACCGATTTAGCTTCTTCGTAATTTTCTTTAGGAGTTAAAAAGATATCCGCTTTCTTCTTGGCAGCTCCTAGAATTTTATACTTAACGCCCCCGATTTCACCGACGTTTCCTAAAGCATCAATTGTTCCGGTACCGACAATATCCCGGCCCTTAGTTATATCTTCATCAGTTAAACCATTATATATAGACAAAGCTGTCATTAATCCCCCACTACTACCAGATTCGCTTTCTTTAGTTTTAATTTCAATATCAGGATTAGTATCATATTCATATTTATTAATAATAGAAATTCCGACCTTTTGTTCCCCATCAAGCTCGTAAACCTTGGCCTGACACGTCACTTCTTTTTTATCCCGTTTAACTAGAAATTCTACTGTATCATCCTTTTGTTTAGAACCAATATAGGATTGTAATTCATTTAAAGTAGCAAATTCTTGTTGATCTATTTTTAAAATCATATCCCCTACTTGTAAATCAGTTTGGGCATTTTCATCAATAAAAACTATAACTTGATGAATAGCATTAATTGTAACATCTTTACCTGCTAATTTATAAGCACTTAAAACCGCATTATCTAAGCCTTCTTCTAAATACAAGCGATCTCTTTTAATCGTATCATCAACTGATTCGTCTCCTATAGTTATCGTTTTAGCACTCTCTAAATCCCAGTTAGGAATCACAAAAGATAATAACACAAAAGGAATATTTCCTTTCATCATCGATACATAAGCCATCGATAACGTCCCACTTTGTTCTTTTTCATCGGCAATTTCAATGCGATCTTCTAAATCAATAGTACCACCCGGGCGATAGATAACAAAAGGCAACTCATAAAAGAAAAAGACAAACAAAAATAACAAAACAATTAAAAATTTATAATTTTCTTTTATGAATTGTTTTATTTTCTCATATATTTTATTAATCATTTGTTTTCACCTAAAATATTATATCAAAAGAAAGAGAGAATATGAAAAAGTTTTTTAAAAATGACATTTATTTATTAATTTCTTTACTATTTTTAGTATTATTATTTCGCTATAATTCTCTTTTTAAAACTTGTATTATAGAGGGATGTACGATTTTCTTTAAACAAGTATTTCCTACACTTTTTCCCATGTTTATTATTAATGACTTATTCATTGACTATCAATTAATAACTTATTTAAATCGGTATTTAAAACCCCTTTTCTATCGCCTTTTTCATTTTTCTAACGCCGCCACGTATATATTTATTACTTCTTTATTTTCCGGAACACCAACTAATGGTTATATAACCAATAAATTAGTTACAGAAAATAATTTAAATAAAGAAGATGCGAGTATTATTTTATCTTATTCTTTCTTCTTAAATCCCTTATTTTTATATAATATGTTGATGGCTATTTTTAATAATACCCAGACTGTAGTTAAACTCATTGTTATTTGTTATGCTGTCAATCTAATTTTTGCTTTTTACCATCGCCATTATCATTACCAAGATATTTGTTTAACTAATACCCAAAATAACAATTCTTTTGCTAAAAATCTAAGTAATAGTATTAGTAAATCTTTTACTACTCTAATCCAAATACTCGGAACAATGATCTTTTACTTTATTCTTTGTGAAGGAATCCAAATACTTTTTAAAAATCAATTTTTAAATTGTCTATTTAATGGCTTACTAGAAGTAACAGGAGGGTTGTCTAAACTACCAGCTTTAAATATTAGTTATTTCTTAAAAGAAATTCTAGCTATTCTCTTCATGTCCTTTGGAGGATTTAGTATTCATAGTCAAATAAAAAGTATTATTGCAGAATCCAATATATCTTTTAAACCTTTCTTTAAAACTAGAATTATTCATTTTATAATCTCAGCACTTATTTTGATCGCTATATCCTAAGAAATTACCACCTATAAAATCGGTATCTTTAACTTCACTTTTTTTACCCATATAACTAAATTCCATATCATCGATAATATTTTTCTTATCACTTTTAAATTCTAAAGGAATAGAAAATTTAATGGAAAAGAAATCACCATCAATATCAAACCCAATTCTTTGGTATCTAACACAATGAATATTATATTGTTCATTACTATTTTCATTATCTAGTATCCATCGTTCCATTTCATTATTAGCTTTACGATAAGAAATAGAATTGGTATTAACAGTTAATATCCCTTGAGTATTATTTCGATAAGTAAAATTAACCACTAATTGATTATTATTAGAACCAGTTGTATTTAAACCTACTAGACCATTATCCAAAAAATCATCTTGAACAGTTTTAATAATAACTGCTCTCGTTTGTTGATTATTACGATCATAATCTACAGCATTATCATCATGTCTGACATCAACAAATAATTGAAACAAAAACAAAATAACCACTGAAATTAGTGAAATACTAATAATTAATTCTACTAATGTAAATCCCTTATTCTTCATTAGACATCTCCTAAACTAAGAGTCGTATAATAATAAATACAATTATCTTTAGTACAAGTTGAACCATCTTTATTTAAAGCAAATTCCACAATCAGACGATAACCATATTTGCCATTACCACCAATAGTTTTGACAAAATTAGCAAAATCATCATTAACTCGCCCCAAAGCTTCACACTTGCCACCATAACTCTTACAATCTTGTAAATAACCTAAATCATTAAGAGTTAAATAAATATTATTAATTTGATACGAATCAAATAAAGTTTCACAATAACCAATATTATCTTCTTCATTCACAAAAATACTGGTATTTTGACAATTAAAACCCACAAATAAATTCATATCACTAACATTAGATGCTACTAAATCCAAACGAAAATTCCGAAAAAATTGAGAAATATAATATGTTCGATACAAAAAAGCAGCATCATTATAACGAATACGACTCTTCTCTCGCACTACTGAGGCATTATAAGACGAATAAGTCATCAAAAGAGATAAAGTTAAAATTGCCACAACTACTAATGTTTCAATAAAAACAAACCCTTTTTTTCTTTTCATGTGGTTGCCTCCCCTACTATATCAATTATAAGGGAGTTCATTTTTTTTGTAAAGGCATTAAAAAAGACATATGAAGAATTTTCAATATCTATTTGCTACAAATAATTTGTACAAATAGAGCAAAACTTTCATATGTCTA
>CAZQAO010000029.1:0-12113 GCA_964591225.1 uncultured Muribaculaceae bacterium
CGATGCCTGATGAAAAAGGTAAATCTTTACTTAACGATATTGCTACCGAAGAATTTGGTCATGCTGAAATGATTGCTACTATGATTAAACAATTAACTGAAGGCGCCAGTGTTGAAGAATTAAAAGCGGCTGGTCTTGGGGATTTATATGCTGAACATGGTAAAGGAGTGTATCCGTCAAGCCCAACAGGAGTACCATTTACAGCTGCTTATTTTGCTGTAACCGGTGATCCTTTAGCTGATATATCTGAAGATATGGCTGCCGAACAAAAAGCTAGAGCTACTTATGAAAATTTAATTGAATTAGCAACAGATGAAGATGTTATTGGAGTATTATTATTTTTACGTCAAAGAGAAATTGTCCATTTTAATCGCTTTAAAGAATTATTTAAATATTATAAAAAGAAAGGCTACTAAGCTTTTTTTATGCCCAAATTTTAATTAAAGCCATAATCCAATCAAAAATATATAAGCATAAGCAAATAATAGTTACCCATTTAGGAATTTTATGTAAAAAATTTTGCATTTTAGGTAATAAAAGATAATATAAAATAGTAGAGGCGATACCCCAAAATAAAGAAGCTTCTAAACAAATAAAGCCATCAATATTAAAGGTTTGATTAACATAGTTCCAGTATCTTACTTTTAATATTTTTAAAATTAATTCTCCTGTTAAAAATTCTAAAGCACTTAATAAAATCATATTAATAAGGAAAAATAAAATAACTTCTAACCATTTTGGTAAATGATACTTTTGCAACCATTTATAAATAAAATCCATAATAAAAAAAGAAAGACCATATACAGTGGTCCAAGGACCATAAAGAATACTACTATTATAAGGTTTTTTAATAATGATAAAGAAAATACTTTCAAATAAAAAACCAATAATAGATAAAAGAAAAAAACAATTAATATAATACATAACCATCACTATTACTAGGATGAGTAAAAATATTGTAATTATGTAAAACATAAGTTGCGAAGTGTCATAATTTTTGTTAAAATAGCTATGAAAGGATAGATAATTATGGCAAAGCCAAAGAAAAATAGAATACCTTTAAAAAATTATGTATTAGCTATATTTATTTCTTTATTTGCCGTTTTTTTGACTTATTATATTTTTTGCTGGTGTCAAATTTATCGAGAAAAAAAATATGCGGAAAGTTATTTAATTTCTTCTAATACGACCAGTTTAGAAGTAAATGATATTGCAGAAATTGAAAATACGTTTACGGAGGCTCCAACTGATTATTTTGTTTATATCGGTTACCGAAATAGTGAAGAGGTTTATAAATTAGAAAAGAAGTTGAAAAAAATAATTGATCAATATAATATCAATGATAGTTTTTATTATATCGATATTACTGATATGAAAGAAGAAGATAATTATTTAGAAAAATTAAATCAAGCTTTACATTTACAAGAAGCTAAAATTACTAAAGTACCGACAATCATTTATTTTAAAAATGGAGTTGTGTCCAAAAATCAAATTATTACTAGAGAAGATGAACATTTAATGGAAGCTAGTGATTTTGAAAAAATGTTAGAAATGTATGAATTTAAAAAAGTAAGCTAGAGCTTATTTTTTTATGGGAGGTGTAATTTGTGTTAAATGTGGTTTTATTTGAACCAGAGATACCTGGAAATACCGGAAATATAATGCGTACTTGTGTTGCTACTAATACTAAGTTACATTTAATTAAACCTTTAGGTTTTTCTTTAGATGAAAAATATATTAAACGAAGTGGTGTTAATTATATCGAATATTGTGATTATACAGTGTATGAAAATATTGAGGAATTCTTTGCTAAAAATAAAGGAACTTATTATTTCTTAACTAGATATGGTCATAAACCTCATACTAGTTTTGATTATAGTAATCAAGATGAAAATATATATTTTTTCTTTGGCAAAGAAAGTACGGGTATTCCTCCCAAAATATTAAAACCTTATATTGATCATTGTCTGAGAATTCCCATGAGTAAAAATGTCCGGGCATTAAATTTAGCTAATACTGTCGCTATCATGATTTATGAAGCTTTAAGACAACAAAATTATCGGGATTTATTATTTGAAGAACCTCATAAAAGTAAAAATTTTATTGAAGAATCATAAATTTTTTTCTTCTTTGATACATATACTTTAATGTAAATATTGAAGGAGGAAATATGGAAATATTAAAAGTATCATCAAAATCAAATCCCAGCAAAGTAGCGGGAGCCATTGCTAACATTTATCGAGAAAGTAAATGTGTTGAAATTCAAACTATTGGTGCTGGTAGTTTAAATCAAGCTGTCAAAGCTATTGCTATTGCAAGGGGGTTTGTGGCTCCTAGTGGGGAGAATTTAGTTGTTATTCCTGCATTTAGCGACATTATAATTAATGGTGAACAAAAAACAGCCATCAAATTGATTGTCGAAGCCAAATAAAAAATGCTTTTCAAAAAAGCACTTTTTTTATTTTTTTAAAAAGGTCATAGCTACAATAAAACCTAAGTTTAGTAACATAGCTAAGATAATTGCTGAATCAATATAACCAGCTTTAGTTAATACTTTTTTAGGTCCATCATTATCGGGAGTGAGAGTAGTAACTTCTTCCTCTTTGGGAATCAATGATGAAAATTTTTGTAAGGCAGATTGTTCGCAACGCGTTATATTTTCTTCATGAGAAAGTTGGCTTAATCTTCTAATAAAATCATTATAATAAGCCCGCGTATCATCGACTAAATAAGGTTCATATTTTTGACAATCTTGAATATAAGTTTCGAAAGTTTTAAGAGCATGGTTTTCAACTAAATTTAATTCGTTTTTCTTTAAAAGAGTAAAATATTCATCAATCGTTAATTGTCTATTCATATTCTTCCAATCTCCTTAATTTTTGTCTATGTTCTTCTTCTTTTATTTTCATGGTAATTACATATATCTTAATAATTGCAAATAAATCTTTCGCTTCTATCGTAGGAATACTACCATATAAATTAGCATTTCTTAGAATATCTTGCATATAAATATCACTAATATCTAAGGATTCTTGTTCATAATGTAAAATGCATCCATCGGTTGATAAGGCAAGTAGTTTCGGATTTAATTGCTGCCAGTATGCTATATAAGCAGCATTTGTTTTTGCATTTTCCCGGCTGCTCATATAGGACCTCCTTATTATCTACTCTTTTAGTATAGCAAAAATAATAGGCTATTTCAATTGTTAATCCATTATTTTTGGTGTATAATTGCTGTTGTGATGATTATGAATAAACAATTATCTAAAGATTTTATCATTAACTTATCAAAAATAAAAAATGAACCGGATTGGATGTTAGAATTTCGTTTAAAATCTTATGAGCAATTTTTAAAGTTAGATAATCCTTCTTTTGGACCTATAATTGATTTTTCTTTTGATGATATATTGTATTATAAAAATGACCAAGAAAAAAATAAAGAAAACTGGGATGAAGTAAATGAGAATGTAAGAACTACTTTTTGTAATTTAGGAGTTATTGATGCCGAAGAAAAATACTTAGATGGGGTTTCGAATCAGTATGAAAGTGAAGTTATTTATCATAAACAAAAAACTGATAAAGATATTATTTTTTTGAGTACAGATGAAGCTTTACAAAAATATCCTGAACTTTTTCGTAAATATTTTAATACGTTAGTAAAATATGATGAGAATAAATATACAGCTTTGAATGGGGCAGTATGGAGTGGGGGAACATTTATTTATATTCCTAAGGATACTCATTTAGATCGTCCTTTACAAAGTTATTTTCGTATTGATACAGAGAATTTAGGACAATTTGAAAGAACGATAATTGTAGTTGAAGATAACTCTAGTTTAGAATATATCGAAGGTTGTACCGCTCGAAGTTATTCTAGTAATTCTTTGCATGCGGGAGTAGTGGAAATATTTGTTGGTAAAAATGCTCATATGCGTTATTCTACGATTCAAAATTGGAGTACTGATGTCTATAATTTAGTAACCAAGCGAGCTATTGTGGATGATTATGGTAAGATGGAATGGATTGATGGCAATATTGGGAGTAAAGTGACGATGAAATATCCTTCGTGTATTTTAAAAGGCGATTATGCTACCGGTAATTCTTTATCAGTTGCTTATGCTAAAAAAGGTCAAGCTTTAGATGCGGGAGCGAAAATGATTCATTTAGGGTGTCATACGAAAAGTAATATTGTTAGTAAATCTCTTGCTGAAAATGGAGGAGTTGCCAATTACCGGGGAACTGTTCATATTACTAAAAAGGCTAGTGATGCAATTAGTGAAGTGAAGTGTGATACAATTTTATTAGATGATTGTTCAGTAAGTGATACTTATCCTACGAATATTGTGGAAAATGAAACTTCTAGAATATCTCATGAAGCTGCTGTGGCTAAAATTGATCAAGAGAAATTATTTTATTTAATGAGTCAAGGACTTACTGAAGAAAGAGCTAAAGAATTAATTATTATGGGTTTTATCTCTGATTTTAAAAAAGAATTACCTATGGAATATGCGGTAGAATTAAATCGCTTAATAAATTCTTAAAAAAGTATAAATTTTTTAGGAATTATTGCTAATTTTAAGAGAGGTTTTAAAAACTCTAACATTTTACGAGCAGATTTTAATTATTAAAGGAATATACTCACAAATTAGTCATTTGTCAACTTTTTATCTTTTTGCTATTTTGGGATTAGAAAGGAGGTATTCCTTTGAATCAAGTGATTTTAGTAGGAAGGCTTACTAGTGATCCCGAAGTAGTAACAACCGAAAAAGATCAAAAATATTCAGCGGTAACAATTGCCGTTACTCGTTCTTTTAAAAATAGTGATGGTATTTATGAAGCCGATTTTATTCGGTGTATTTTATGGAATACGATAGCTTTAAATACTTGTGAATATTGTCATACTGGAGATATTGTGGGGATTAAAGGAAGATTACAAACAAGAAGTTATGAAGATGAAGAAAAGACTCGGAAATATATCACCGAAGTAATTGCTGAAAAAATAACTTTTTTAAGTAGTAATAAAAAGAATGAAGAATAAAAAGTAGGAAAAAAGTTTTAGCTAATTACATATAGTTAATTAGGTGAAAAAACATGAAAAAATTTTATAAAATGCTTGGTTTAGGAGCAATCATGTTATTTAGCTTTTATTATACAGAAAAAATTGCGATTTTAATGCAAAATAAAAGTCCTTTAATGCAAAGTATTAATGAAGTCGCTGACGATTATACGGTGGCTGCTTCTAATGCTGTAATTGATGGGGCCTACATTATACCTGGTATTAATGGAAAAATGATTAATAAGACGAAAAGTTATGTTAATATGAAATCATTTGGGGCTTTTGAAGAATATTATTTAATTTTTGATGAAGTTAAACCTGCCATTTCACTCCAAGATAATAAAGATAAAATTATTAATCAAGGAAATGCTAATAAACGAGCTGTGGCTTTATTATTAGAAGAAAATCCTCAAATTAAAAATTATTTACAAGAAAATAAAATAAATGCTAGTTTGTTAGTGACTGAATCTAATTATGAGAAAGATAATTTCTTTGAACAAATAAATAATGAAACTAAAAAATACAATAATATTGAAAGTCTTTTAAATAAAAATAATATTAATAAAAATATTTGTTATGTAAAAACTTTAGATCAAGAATTTTGTATTAAAAATAAAAAATATTTAATTGAAGAAAGTTTTACTTTAATGAATTCGAATATTATTGAAGCTAAAAAGAAAATTAAAAGTGGTGCTATTATTTTAATTAAAGATTCAGTGGGTTTAGATACTTTGAAACTTTTATTAAAAGAAATTCAATTTAAAGGTTTAAATATTATTCCTGTTAGTGAACTAATTAATGAAAATAGTTAGAAGATAATTCATTGCGTCCTACTTTAAAGATATGCTATAATACTTATAAGTAGGGTGACTAGTATGTTTGGAAAGATATTAGATATTTCAGAAAAACTGGTAAAGTTAGAAAATAAATCTCATCAAATTCAAGCTAATCTAATTAATATTCATGTTGTTTTTGAAGATAAAGGCATCCGGATTGTTGGGGAGATTACTTCGATGGATGAGAGTGTTATTACAATCTTATTAATTGGTGAATTACAAAATTCAGCTTTTATTTCTGGAATTGTTCATTATCCCAGTGCTACTAGTCAATGCCGCATTATATATAAACAAGAACTAGAATTATTAATAGGATCGCAAGATTATTTAGATCCTAGTAATCTTTTAATTGGCTCTTCAGCTTTATATGATGGTTTTCAAATTACGACGAAAGTAAATGCGTTTTTAAGTAATCATTTTTCGATTATTGGTAACTCTGGATGTGGTAAATCTTGTGGGGTTGCTAGTCTTATTCAAAATATGTTTTATTATAATAAAAGTTTACCTAAAAATGCTCATTTAGTTATCTTTGATGTTTATGGGGAATATCATACTGCTTTAACTAAAATAAATGACTTGCCAGGAATTAATGTTAAATATTATACGACAGATACCGAAAATCATGATTCTTTGACTGAGATTGTTAGTATCCCTCCTTATTTTTTAGAAGTAGATGATTTGGCTATCTTATTAAATGTTAATGATCATACTTTACTGCCCATATTAGAAAAGACTTTACAATATGTTGCTATATTTAAAGGTAATAGTGATGTCGCTTTAAAATATAAAAATTCTATTATTGCGAAAAGTTTGTTAGATATAATTTCCAGTGGGAAATCTTCGACTCAAATTAGTGATCAAATTATCTCTACTTTAAATAAGTTTCATACCGAACAATTAAATTTAGAGAGCCAAATTGTCCAACCAGGATATACAAGAACTTTAAAGCAATGTTTAAATATTGATAATAATGGTAAAATGGGAGCCTTACAATTCGTAATTGAATTTTTAAATCAATTTACGACAATAGAAGTAATGGATGTTAATCGTGAGGGATTAACATATACTTTAGAAGATTTATACGATGCTTTAGAGTTTGCATTAATGAGTGAAGGAATATTAAATAACTCTTTATTATTTGAAAAAACTAACGAATTAAGAGTTCGATTACATACGATTTTAAATAGTAATCAAAGAAAATATTTTGAATACAATTTACCCTATATTGGCAGGGAACAATTTGTCAAAAGTATGTTTTTAACTCCAACTGCTGATTTTGTTCAAATTTTAAATATGAATTTTAATTATATTGATGAACGTTTTGCTAAAATTTTGACCAAAATTTATATGCGATTATTTTTTGATTTCGCTACTAGTTTAGAAAAGCGGGCCAGTTTTCCTATTCATATTATCCTAGAAGAAGCACACCGTTACGTCCAAAAAGATAATGATGTCAATGTTATCGGCTATAATATATTTGAACGTATTACTAAAGAGGGCAGAAAGTATGGTTTAATTTTAGGATTAGTTACGCAGCGCCCTAGTGAATTGTCGACGACCTGTCTATCGCAATGTTCAAATTTTATTGTTTTTCGGATTTTCTATCCTGAAGATTTAAATATTATTACTTCTATTTCTAGTAATATTTCGATGCAGGATATTGAAAAACTAAAATCTTTGCGTCCTGGTAATGCTTTAGCTTTTGGTAGTGCTTTTGCTATCCCTTTATTAACGAAATTGAATTTACCAGATCCTATGCCAGCAAGTTCTAATGTTAATTTAGAGAACTGTTGGTACGAATAAAAAATCGTAACAAATGCTGTTACGGTTTTAATAAGTTATAGACTTCTTCGATATCTTTTATGGCTCCATCTCTTCTGGGAATTAAATGTAGGTGAAAATGTTTTACTTCTTGTAAATCATGATAATTAGTAACTAGTGATAAGCCAGTAGTTGGCAATTTTTCTTCTAAATAGGTAGTTAGTTTTTTAGCAACTTCATATATGTGTAAAAGAGTTTCTTGATCTAAATCGGTAAAATCATGAAAATGCTTTTTCGGAATAATTAAAGTATGACCATTACTATTTGGATGAATATCTAAGAATGCTAAGACTAAATCATCTTCATAAATTTTATAAGCAGGAATTTCTCCTTTACTAATTTGGCAAAATAAACAATCGTTCACTAGAATCATCTCCATTAATATTTTATCATAAATCCTTCTTGACAGCAATGTAAATAATCAGCCTGATGTACTGTAAAGGTTTACAAAAAATATTGCTACCTTGACATGCGATAAATTATAATAAAAATGGAAAGATGTATGAGGTAAAATATATGGCTAAAATAAAGAAAAGAAAAATCAAGAAGCAAGTGAAGATCGTGGCTTTTGGCTTCCTCATATTACTAGGAATTAGTTTACTTTTAGGAAAGCCTGAAAAAAATCAGACTGTCAATGATGTCAATATTAGTAAATATGCTACAGTTCGTTATGATACCAGTAATCATGTTTATTTATCGGATTTAGATGCTTTGGAAGTTTTAAATGATGAGAAAGTTACTTATGCTAATGGCAAAGATATTCATTTTGATAAAAATGATGATGGTAATTTAATCAAGTTAAATGTCGATGGCAACCCTAAGACTTTTATAAAGGGACTTTCGGCTTGGGCTACCTCTAGTATTGTCTATGATTTAAGTGCCATTAAATCTGATGATGGTACTAATATTACTTACGATTATTTTACCGCTTACTTAGGAGTCGATGCTAGCAAGACTAGTACTTATTATAATGGTGGGGTTAAATTTTATATTTATACTTCTAGTGATGGCCATACTTGGGAAGAAAAACAAAAAACTGAAGTTTTAAAAGGGTGGGATAATGCTGTCCCAGTTAAAATTGATTTAAAGGGTGCTAAATACTTAAAATTATATGCTGATCAAAATGGTAATAATTGGTGGGATCACTGGTATGACGATGCTATCTATGCCGATGCTAAACTAGTTAAAGGGGATTATGTCGAAGAACAAAAAGTAATTGATACAGTAAAACCAGTTACAGAATATGATAAAGAGATTAAAGCCAAAGATGCTCAAAATAATAGTGATTATGAACATATCTTATTAAAAAGAGAATTTGTTAATCGAGTTGGTTATGATATCTTACAAGCATTATTAAATTATAGTGAAGATTATCAAAAGATTATTTCTTGGTTAATGGAGGATCAAGATTTATTACAAATGTTTTTACTAGGGGGCGAACCGGATGGTAATTACATTTCAGCTATAAATATTTTACATCAGTTATGTGAAAAATA
The DNA here is from genome assembly GCA_964591225.1 of uncultured Muribaculaceae bacterium. Taxonomy (GTDB): domain Bacteria; phylum Bacillota_I; class Bacilli_A; order RF39; family UBA660; genus MGBC108787. The sequence goes on from CAZQAO010000029.1 coordinate 9,210, forward strand.
TAAAACAGATTTAGATGACACTGAAAACAAAGATTTATATTTAAAAATGATGGTTACATTATCTTTGACGCATTCTGCTAATGTCGGAACTTGGATTACTGGTGCTCCTGAAAATCCCGATGATCCTAATGGCTCTAATGCACTAAATCGTTATAAAATATTTAAACAATTATATTTAGACGGATTATTAAATAATGAAATATTTACTAATTTATCTGTTGAAGAAATGCGTTTTGTAATGAATAATATTATTTCTGATGAAGAAATAGAGTGGTTAAATCATTATACGCGAGATTATGCCGAGAATAAAAATTTTACTACGAAAGATTTACAAGACGAACGGGAAAAAAATCCTTATACTTATATTACCTATACTTTTGATTATGATTATTCTAAAGATATTTACTATTTACCAGAGTATAAAACTAAATGGGATAATGAATATTTTTTAACTAAATATCATTTACCTTATCATGAAGAAAAAGGATATCCTAAATTATGGGTAGTTTTTGAAGAAGGATCAGTATGTGGTGGTCTTTCTAAGACGGGTTCTAATATTCGGGGTGTATATGGTATACCATCCTCAGTCGTTTCGCAACCAGGACATGCTGCTTATATTTATATGTCTTTAGATAAAAATAACCAAAAAGTATGGAATCTTTATAATGATGTATCGGGTTGGGGTCAATCAGGAAAAACTGAAAAACTTTGGAGTAGAATGCCTTTAGGTTGGGGTAGTGGTGACTATGCTCAAGATTATCCCGCTAGTTATGTTGTTCTTGCTCAAGCTGCTTTAAATGAATATGATAAGTATACTGCTGCATTCTCTAAAAATGTCTTAGCCAAAGTGTATGAAGATGATAGCGAAAAATCTGAAAGTATTTATCGCGAAGCTTTAGAAATTCAAAATATTAATTTAGATGCTTGGTATGGATTAATTAAAAGTTATGAAAAAAGAAATGCTTCGGAAGAAGAATTCTATGAATTAGGTAAAGAAATTGCGGCAGCTTACACATATTATCCTCGGGCGATGTATGATTTACTAACTCGGATTGAAACTCATATGACTCCTAAAAGTGCTAATTTAGCGAACTTAAAACAAGTAGTTTATAAATCCTTAGAAAAAGCTAGTAAAGCAACTAGTGAAGATGTCTTACAACCTAATGTTTCTCAAGCTGTAGCCAAATATTTATTAAATCAAACTGATCCTTTAGCAACATTCTCTTTTGATGGTGAGCAAAAAAATACAATTGTTTTATCTAGTACTTTCTCCGGAAATAAATGGCAATATAGTTTAGATGGAGGAAATACTTGGACTGATTGGGATAAAGAAGAAGTAACTTTATCTAGTGAAGAAGTAAATAAAATCAATGCGAATAATGATATTTTAGTTAGAATTTATGGAGCTTTAGATTCTACTTATGGAATTGATATTAGTGAAGGAACTACTCCTGTCGGTATTTATGCTAATGATTTAGAAAATAAAATTATGGGTGTTAATGAGACGATGGAGTGGAAAAGAAGTGAAACTGAACCTTGGCATTCTTTTAAAGAGGAAACTCCATTATTTACCGAAGACGAAAAGGTTATAGTTCGTAATGGTGCTACAAAAACCAGGTTAGCTGGTCCTGCTATAGAAGTTAATTTTACGAAAGACGAAATTGATTTAGAACATTCTTATATTCCCGTAAGTAGATTAACTCTTCATAAATTTTCATCAGAACAAAATACTACATCCGATGCTGCTCAAAATATTTTAGATGGTAATATTAATACTTTATGGCATACAAAATGGGATAAATCTGATAATGAAAGATATATTATTTTAAAATTAGATCGTCCTTCATTCTTGAGTGCTCTTGCTTATGTCCCTAGACAAGATGCTGCCAATGGGCGAATATTAAATGCTCGTATAAGTGTAAGTATGGATGATCAAGAATATACCACGGTCGTTCCAGAAACAACTTGGGGAAATGATGCTACCATTAAAAAAGTTAATTTTAATGAAAGCATCGAAGCTATGTATATCAAAATAGAAGGTATCAAAGGCTATAACGATTTTATGTCGGGAGCTATGATTGAATTATTTGAAGATCGTACCAAACTCCAACAACCAACAGCGGGAATTTCTTATAGTACTAAAGAATCAACGAATAAAGAAGTAGAAGTAAAATTAATTGATCCGAGTGAAGAAATTACCATTACTAATAATGATGGTAAAGATACTTATACTTTTACAGATAATGGTGAGTTTACTTTTACTTTCACAAATAATATCGGTACGGAAGGTAAGGCAACTGCTAAAGTTGATTGGATAGATAAAGAAAAACCAGTGGCGAAAGTGACTTATAATCGAACAAACCCTACCAAAAACGAAGTTACTGCTGAATTAGAATGTTCTGAGAAAATTAAGATTTTAAACAATAATGGTGAGTCCACTTATACTTTCTTTGAAAATGGTAGCTTTACCTTTAGTTATGAAGATGCCGCAGGCAATCAAAATACGACCGTAGCAACTGTTAATTGGATTGAAAACGAAATAAAGACTCCTGCTAAAGAAGTGTCATTACCAAAACTTACCGTAGCTAAAGAAGAAGAAACCACGGAAAATTCTTTGGAACCTAACCAAAATACTGAAAGCGAAGAAGAAAAGATTAAAGAAACTAATAATAATAGTAATGACGAATCAGTATCATCACCTTTAGAAACTTCGGAAGAAAAGAAATTACCATTATTTGTTTTAGATTCAATAACATCGCGCCGAAAACTAAGTCATTTACTTATTGCTACTTCTAGTGGGGCTATTTTACTAACTATTTTATTTATCGCCTTCCGGTTAAGAAAATGAGAATAGAATTGTTACTATTCTTTTTTTGTGAACAAAACGATATTTGTTGCATAAAT